>CALXPX010000014.1 GCA_944390305.1 uncultured Clostridia bacterium | reverse complement strand
CATTACGATCATTGCAATACTAACTACTAGCAATCGGTAATCAAAAAAGGAGCAACAGCTCCTTTTTTGATTGTATTTTTTTACTAATACTTCTTATTGTTTTTTTATCTTAGGTTTAGCTAGAAGGGATGCTATATATCCAAAAAATACTGCAGCAGCTATACCTCCAGCAGAAGCTTTAACTCCTCCTATAAATGCTCCAAGTAAACCTTGTTCATTTACAGCTTCCATAGCACCTTTAGCTAAATTTGCACCAAAACCTAAAAGAGGAACTGTTGCACCACAACCAGCAAAATCTATTAAATATTTGTATATTCCAAGTCCTCCAAGTAAAGCTCCTGCAGTTACAAATATAACTAGGATTCTGGCAGATGTAAGTTTTGTTTTATCTATTAATATTTGACCAACAATACAGATTAAACCTCCTATTATAAAGCATCTAAGCATAAGTGGCCAATCAATACTTTGTAAAAAATTCATAATTTATCCTTTCTCCATTTCAATAGAAATAGCATGAGCAATTCCAGGAATAGATTCTCCTTGCTGAGAAGTTGTAGAATTCATAAGTGCACCTGTAGCCATTAATAAAAGCTTTTTTATATGTCCTTGTTTCATAAGCTTATATAAATATCCAGAAAATACAGTTGCTATACAGGCACAACCACTACCACCAGCATGTGTATCTTGTTTGTTTTTGTCAAACATAAGAACACCACAGTCATCGTAGTTTTCAGAGATATCGTATCCTTTGCTTTTAGCTAAATCAATTAATATAGATTTACCTAAATATCCTAGGTCACCAGTTATGATTGCATCATAGTATTCTGGAGTTCTTCCAGTATCTTCAAAATGTGTGCATAAAGTTGAAAGCGCAGCTGGGGCCATAGCAGCTCCCATATTATTTGCATCCTTAATTCCCATATCTACAATAGTTCCAGGAGTTATATGTGTTATATAAGGGCCTAGTCCTTTTTTAGAAAGTATTGCTGCACCTGATCCTGTTACAGTCCATTGACTAGTAGGCGTTCTTTGATTTCCAAGTTCTAGTGGAAACCTAAATTGCTTTTCAGCACTACAAAAGTGACTAGAAGTTGCACAAAGTACATTGTTGCAAGCTAAACTGTCCATAAATACAGAACCTATACATAGACTTTCTACAAATGTAGAACAAGCACCGAAAAGACCAAAAAATGGTATGTTAGAATCTCTCATTCCGAAATTAGATGAGATGCATTGATTAAGTAAATCTCCTGCAAATGAATAATCTATATCTTTGGCAGATAATCCTGATTTTGCAAATAAAGTATTTATAGTTTCTTTAAATATCTTAGTTTCTGCTTTTTCCCAAGACTTTTCACCCCAAAATTCATCATCTAAGCATTTATCGAAACATTTAGCTAGCGGTCCTTCAGATTCTTTTGGACCTACAATTGAAGCTGTATCTAATATAGTAGGTGGATTGTCCAATTTTAAAGTTTGATTTCCTATTTTTTTCATAATACCTCCTAAACAAAGAAACAAGCAATGATACCAATTATTATAGAAGCAGATATACCAAAAACCAATACTGGACCTGCAACTGTAAACATTTTGGCACCAACACCCATTACATATCCTTCAGATTTATATTCAATTGCTGGAGAAACTATAGAATTAGCAAAACCAGTAATTGGAATTAATGAACCTGCACCTGCGAATTTTCCTATTTTATTAAAGATATTTAAAGCAGTTAACAGTGCTGAAATTCCTATTAAGCTAATAGAAACTATTGTATTTGCAGACACTTGGTCTAATCCTTTAAATGTACAAAATTCAAAAATAAATTGACCTATAGAGCATATAAGACCACCTATTAAAAAGGCATGAAGACAATCTTTTACTATAGGCGATTTAGGAGCTTTAGCTTCTACATAACTATTATATTCTTTTGGTGTTTCAATTGGATTCATATATTCCTCCTTATCTACTTTGGTCTACCATAAATGTTATATCTAAGTCTACATAATATTCAGTAAGCCTATTTACAGTAACTTTTGCTCTTTGATCTAATATTTTTAAACTTGTAATATAATCGATAGATTTGGCAACTTCTTCTAATGTTTTAACTGTAGCATCTTTCCATGAAACAGTTGATCTTCCTGTAACTTGTATATGTTTTTCAATTCCCATAAAAAACCTCCTAAAAATAATTTTATATGTATATAATTTCCACCTTTTCAAAAAATATGCACAAAAAGAATTTTTTGTGTTAAAATGTTAAGGCAAAGATTATTTGAATTAAAATCAAAAAGAAAATAAAAAGAAATGAGGTAAAAAATGATAGCATATATAAAAGGAAACTTAGAAATAAAATCAAAAGAATATATAGTAATTGATGTAGGAGGTATTGGGTATAAAATTTTTATGTCTGAGACAGCTATAAACGAACTTGAAAAAGGTAAGGAAGTAAAAGTTTTTACCTATATGAGAGTAAGAGAAGATGATGTTAGTTTATATGGATTTTTGAATAATGAAGAGTTAGTTACTTTTGAATTATTATTAGGCGTAGGTGGAATAGGAGCTAAAAGTGCACTTAGTATACTTAGTAATATAACTCCTTCTAAATTTGCTTTAGCAGTAATATCTAATGATGTAGCAATTCTTAAAAAATTACCTGGAATAGGAGCTAAAACTGCTCAAAGAATTATATTAGAATTAAAAGATAAAATGAAAAATGAGGATGCTTTAGAATTAGATAATACTAATACAAAAGTAGAAATTGTTTTAGATAACAAAGCAAAAGATGCATCTGAGGCATTATCTGTATTAGGATATACAAGGAAAGATATAGAAATAGTTTTAGAAAAAATAAATACGAAAGAATTAACTGTAGAAGAAATAATAAAACAAGGACTAAAATATTTAGGTAGATAATAAAATGCTAATGAGGTGAATAATATGCAAAAAAGTTATTTAGAAGTAAACTTAAGAAATGTATCAGATAATATAAAGAAAATACAAGAAAAGGTAGGAAAGGATGTAACTGTTGCACCTGTTATTAAAGCAGATGCTTATGGATTAGGTGCAGTTTATTTAAAAGAGGTTTTAAAAAAAAGAAATATTTCAATAATTATAGTAGCAACAATAGAGGAAGCAATAGTTTTAAGAGAATCTGGATTTGATATGGAAATATTGATTTTAAATGAATTACTTCCTTTTGAAGCAGAAGATGTTATTAAATATAACTTAACTGTGCGGATTATCTGATTTAAATGTTGCAAAAGAAATAAATAAACTAGCAGGGATAAATAAAACAAAAGTAAAAGTTCATATTGAAGTTGATACTGGAATGGGAAGAGTTGGAGTAAGCATAAAAGATATAATATATTTTTTAAATGAAATAAAAAAATTAGAAAATATAGAATTAGAGGGAATATATACACATTTTTCTTCAGCAGATATGGATAAAGATTATACTATAGAGCAGATTAATAAATTTAATAGTGTATTAAAAAAAGCAGAAGATAATGGATTAATTTTTAAATATATACACGCATCTGCAAGTAGCGGAATATTAAATTTTCCAAATGCTAAATTTAATATGGTAAGACCAGGAATTATTACTTATGGATATATGCCAGATAAAAGTGTAAAGAATATATTAGATTTAAAACCTGCTGTAAAATTGATATCTCATGTTGTTTTTGTAAAAGAAGTACCTAAAGGCACATCAATTAGTTATGGTAGAACATATATAACAAAAGATAGAAGAAAAATAGCAACAGTACCACTGGGATATGCAGATGGGGTAAGAAGATTACTTTCAAATAAAGGAAGAGTGTATGTAAATGGAAAATATGCAAATATTGTTGGAAATGTTTGTATGGACAATTTTATGATTGATGTAACAGATATAGATATAAATGTAGGAGATAAAGTTTATTTGTGGGATAATATAAATATAGATGTAGAGGAAATTGCAAGTATTTGTAGTACAATAAATTATGAGATATTATGCGGTATATCTAAAAGAGTAAAAAGAGAATATATAAGTTAAAAGAGGAAATGAAATGGATTTAAATGAACCTTTAGCATATAGAATGATGCCTAAAACATTAGATGATTATGTAGGACAAGAACATGTTTTAGGAAAAGATAAAATTTTATATAGAACTATAAAAGCAGACAGATTATCTAGTATTATACTTTGGGGGCCTCCTGGATGTGGTAAAACATCTTTAGCAAGAGTAATCAGTAATACTACGAAATATAAATTTGTTAAATTAAATGCTGTAACAGCAGGTGTTAGTGATATAAAAAATGCAATAGAAGAAGCACAAAATACTTTTTTAAACCCAAGTGGAAAATGTATATTATTTATTGATGAAATTCATAGATTTAATAAACTACAGCAAGATGCCCTTTTACCTTTTGTTGAAAAAGGCATAGTAATACTAATTGGGGCAACTACAGAAAATCCATATTTTGAAGTAAACAAGGCACTTATTTCAAGAAGTATGGTGTTTAAACTAAATGAACTTTCTGTAGATGATGTGCTTTCTATTTTAAAAAAAGCATTAATAAGTGAAAATGGGTTAAAAGAATATAATTTGAAAATATCTGATGAAACATTAAGAAAAATAGCAGAGACTTCAAATGGAGATGTAAGAACTGCTTTAAACGGATTAGAAATTGCGGTACTCACTACACCAATGGAAAAGGATGGATTTATACACATAACAGATGAAGTAGCTAAGGAATGTGTGCAAACTAGAAAAGCTGTTTTTGATAAAAATGGTGATTCTCATTATGATAATATTAGTGCTTTTATAAAATCAATGAGAGGAAGTGATCCAGATGCAGCAATATTTTATTTAGCAAGAGCACTAAATGCAGGAGAAGATCCTATGTTTATGGCTAGAAGAATTGTAATTGCTGCATCAGAAGATGTTGGAATGGCAAATCCAATGGCATTAGTAGTTGCAAATTCAGCTATGCAAGCAGTTCATATGATAGGAATGCCAGAGTCTAGAATTATTCTAGCAGAAGCGGCTATATATGTTGCAACATCTAAAAAATCTAATGCGTCATATAATGCTATAAATAAAGCTATTGAAGATGTGAATAATAAAGATACAGGTATTATTCCAATGCATATTAGAAATGCACCAGCAGAAGGTATGGAAAAAGAAGGATATCATGTAGGATACAAATATCCTCATAATTATCCTAATCATTATGTGGAGCAGCAATATTTGCCAGATAAAATGCTCGGAAGTAAATATTTTGTTGTAGATGAAAATATAGATACAACGAATTTTCAAAAGAAAGATTAAATAATTAGTAATTATCAAAGGAGGAAATGTATGTGGGGATTTGGAAATAGAAAGAATAAAAGAAATAATGAAAAGGAACAAGAAAAAAATGCATATCCTGAAATCATTACTGTAGAGGCTGATAAATGTTATCATTTATTGGGAGCAAGAGTAATAAAAAAGCATGATAATTTAGAAACTTATGTTGCTAAAGTTTATATAACAGATAGAACCGATGATACTATACTTTTTGATTTCCCAAGTCCAATTGCTTTTGAACTTCCTGAAAATAGGCCTGACTTAATAGAAGCTCTTATTGCATCATATGATAAAGCAAAAAGTGGAAGAATGCTTAGTGATGTTTCTTATACTTATATTGGAAATATAAAAAGTAGTAGTGATGGGAAGTTATATTATTATAATGAGCCTCCTTCTAAAGAAGTAGCAGATGCAATTGATATAGAAGAAAAAGCTTTTATAAAAGAATATAATGAGATTATAAAATTAAGACAAGAAGAAAGAATAAGAAGTGAAAAGGCAAGAAGAGAAGCAGAATTTAAAAGAGGTTTAGAGATAGATAAGAGTATTGAAGAAAATAGAAGATATCAAATGCAAAAAAGAAATGATAGATTAAAAATACCATATTTTAAAAGAGAGGATGGATTTGGTACTGAAGGATATGATGCTATTAATTTAAATGATGGAAACATCATGCTTATAAGAAATATGCAAAAATTTAAAGATTCTACTGGAAGATATCTATACACTGCATTTGTAAGACAAGTAAATGAAGATTCATATACAGAATATAATTCGCCAATTGGAAATCAAGTTGCATTTACTACTCCTGGAAGATTATCAGATATTGTGGCTGATCAAAATAACCAGCAAATTGTAGTAAAAGCAATACAGAAAATGTTATCTAATGCTTGCTCATTTATTGATGAAAAAGAACCAAAAGGATTAATAGATATAGGTGGAGTTTTAAATGATGGAAGAATAGTTCAAAATTCTGAAAGAAATGGTATAAGTAGTGCTATTACTAGTAAAATAAAAAGCTTAGGTGCAAAAAGTATGGAAGATATGTCTTTAAATAGATAATGTGTATAAATAATACAAAAAATCACTTTGATTCTAATTCAAAGTGATTTTTTGTATTATTTGTATTATATATTATTTTTTACTTTCTTCAGATTTTTCGTTTTTACTGTTTTTGTCATTAAGCATTTCTGCTGCAGCTCCTAGACTTCCTAGAGCAGATGTTGCTTCAAATGGGATAAATACTTTATTTGCTTCTCCTTGAGCTACATCTTTTAGAGCTTCTAAAGATTTTAATTGAACTAATTTATCATCTGGGTTAGCTTTCATCATTGCACCATAAACTAATTTTACTTCATCAGCTTTAGCTTCTGCAACTTTACGTATAGCTTCAGCTTCACCCGCAGCTCTTCTAATTTTTGCTTCTTTATCAGCTTCTGCTTGTAAAATTTCAGCTTCTTTTTCACCTTGTGCTTTAAGAACTGCTGCTTGTCTTTCACCTTCTGCTTGTAAAATAGAAGCTCTTTTATTTCTTTCAGCGTTCATTTGCTTTTCCATAGCATCACGGATGTCTGGTGGAGGAGTAATATTTTGTATTTCTACTCTGTCTATTTTACATCCCCATCTATCTGTTGCTTCATCTAATATTGCTCTTAATTTATCATTA
This sequence comes from uncultured Clostridia bacterium, assembly GCA_944390305.1. Lineage (GTDB taxonomy): Bacteria > Bacillota > Clostridia > TANB77 > CAG-508 > CAG-793. Next base: position 11,307 of record CALXPX010000014.1, on the reverse strand, counting down.
ATAGCGTCTCTAGATGTAAATGTTGAATCTAAATCCATTTTACCTACAATATCACGAATTGTTGTAATTGAAAGGTATTCAATACCTTTTTTTAAACTTTGTATCTCATATACTGCTTTTGCAGGTTCTAAAATTCTATAAAATACAACTGTATCTATTGTTATAGTAACATTATCTTTAGTAATAACATCTTGAGGTGGAACATCCATTGTTTGTTGTTTTAAACTGACAATACTACGAACATGATCTATAAATGGAATAATAATTGTAAGACCCGCATCTGCTATTTTATGAAATTTACCAAGTCTTTCAATAATGTATACCTCAGATTGTCTAACAATTTTAATACTTAAACAAGCTATAATAATTAGTATAACTAATAATGCGATAAAAAACCACATAAAAAACCTCCATAAATTAAAAATACTATATTTATTATATCATAAATATTACAAAAAATAAAGGGTTTTCTATTGAAAGTATAATATTTTAAGGATATAATATGCAAAACGAGGTATGAAATGAAAGAAAATGTATTAAGAATTATATTTTTAGTTTTAATTTTAGTTATTTCTTCTATTATTTTTGGATTTTCTTCGCAAGATGGAGAAACATCAGGAGGAATAAGTAAAGCTGTAATAACAAAAATTGCAGATATTATAAATATAAAAAGTGAAAATAGAGATATATTTATTGAAAAAGGAGAAGGAGTTATAAGAAAATTGGCTCATTTTGCAATTTATACTCTTCTTGGAATTTTTTCAATGGCTTTTTTCGTTACTTTTAATATGAAAAGAAAAAAGCAAATTTTAATAACTAGTATTTGGGGATTTTTGTATGCATGTACTGATGAAATGCATCAAATGTTTACAAATGGGAGAAATGCTAGCTTTTTAGATGTGTTGTTAGATACATCAGGAGTAATTTTTGGGATACTAGTAGTAATATTTATAATTTTTATATCAAAAAAGGTAAATAATAGAAGTACATGTAAAAATAAAATAAATATAAATAAAATAGAAAAAATAGAAAATTAAAATATTGAAAAAAATATTAGGGTAGTATAAAATAATAAAAACTAAGGAGGAAAATATGAAAAAGAAAGTAACGAGTGAATATGGTATTACATTAGTTTCCCTGGTTATAACGGTAGTAGTTATGGTATTATTAGCGGGAGTTATTATTAATTTAAATGATTCAAATGAAGGTGTTTTAGATATTGCTAATCAAAAAAAGGAAGAAACAGAGATTTTGTCGATAAAAGAAGAAATAAAAACTTTCCTAGCAGAAAATCCACCAGATAATTATGAATCACTAATAGAAACGCTTAAAAATTATGGAACTATTCAAGATGAAAATGATCCAGAAAATGCTACTTTAATAACTAATAATGGAAATTATTTAATACCAGTAAAAGATATTTGGAATGTAAATGCATCTTTTAGTGCACTTGAAATTGGAGATTATGTAAGTTATAAACCGCAAAATGCAAGTTACTTAGTTTCTAAAGATTATTCAGGAAATACTTCTAATGTAACAGTATCTCTTTCAAATACGGATAATATTATTTGGAGAGTACTAGACATAGATTATAATAATGGTGAGATAAAATTAGTGCCAAGCAGCTCACTTGGGCTTAATTTATCTGTGGGAGGAGTAAATGGATACAACAATATAGTAAAATTATCAAATGATTTATGCGACACTTTGTTTTCTAATGAAGAAAAGAGTGTAAAAGCTAGAAATTTAAATTTAGAAGATATTGAAAAAATTGCTAGTAATATAGATGCTTTAAAAGGAAGTTCTTATGGAACAGAAAAGGATTATACAGCTACTAGATATAAATATCCTAGTATTTTAGGTGAAGAAAATAGTGATAGTGCTCAAAATAAATTTGTTACTGGGGATGAAACTGTAGATGAGTTAAATTCTATTCAAACATACTATACTGGACAAATAAGTTTTAGCAGTACGAAATACAGAGGAATATTACCAAATGGAACATACTTTTTATCTTCAAGGGGTATAAATAATTATACTAATGAAGTACAATATTATGCTAGAATTATAACTAATAATAGTAGTTCTACAACAATAAATGGAACTATGTTATATGATTCAGATGGAAATAATTCTCAAGTTACTACGTATTCTATATTACCCGTATTAATAATAAAAGATAATACTATTGTTACAGATGGAGATGGAACAATTAATAAACCATTTTATATAAGATAAATACAAATATTACAAAAATATTACAAAAATATTAAAAGTAAGTAATAATTAAAATAGATATTGTTAAATAAGTATCTATGTTATAAAATAAATAAGAAATATTAATGATATTAAGGAGGAATTGGCAATGGCAACAATGAACCCATTGGAAAGAAAGGCACGTAATTCTTTTATAAAAGGAATAGTAGTAGCAGGACTTATTGGAATAATAGGAATTGCTATTTTAGTGATACAATTAATGAATATGAGGGCAGATGAAAAGGAAAGATTAGCATCTTTAACAACGATTTATGTATTAAATCAGGATGTACAATCAGGAAAAACAATAACAGCAGATATGCTTGTCGCAAAGGAAATAGAAGGTACAGTTATACCTGCTAATGCAGTAAACAATATAAATGATTTTTACTATCAAGATCAAAATGGAAATAATGTAACAAGAACAATTACAGGGGAACTTATAGTTACTATAGATGGACAATCATATGCAATAACTGAAAATAATGGAGCATACTATGCAGATACAAATAATGATGGTAATGCAGAGCAAATTAACATATATAATGCTGAAGGAGCAGTAATGGTTGCTAAAGTTTCACTTGCCAAAAACACAATATTAACAGTAGAAACAGTAGCTAAGAGTAACGAGATAGTAGAAGATTCTACAAGAGAACAAGAATACAATGTACTTGTTCTACCAGCAGATGTAGAAACAGAGGATACTGTAGACGTTAGATTAAGAATGCCAGATGGAACTGATTATATAGTAGTTTCTAAAAAAACTATTACAATATTAGATGAAGCCGGAATACCATCTTTAGATACAGTATCATTAAAATTAAATGAAGATGAAATTTTAATGATGAGTAATGCTATTGTTGAAGCTTATCAAATACCAGGAAGTATGTTATATGTGACAAGATATGTAGAACCTGGACTTCAAGCAGAAGCTACAACAACTTATGTACCAAATTCAGATGTACAAAACTTAATATATAGCAATCCTAATATAGTAAATGAAGCAAAAACAGAATTGAACAATAGATATAATCAAAATGCAGATAATAGAAATAATATAAATGATACTTTAGGAACGTTAGATCAAGATGATAGAAATTCTGCAGTAGAATCAGGAACAAATGATGAAATAACTGCTGGGCAAGATGCAAGACAAAGATATTTAGATTCTTTAAGTGAATAAAAGAAAGGAACAAATATTTTGGAACAAATAGGATTTATAGGTGCGTATGATAAAAAAGATTTATTACTTAATATAGCCAAAGTAATTACAAAATTAAATAAAAGTGTCTTAATAGTAGATGCTACTATTATGCAAAGATTAAGATATATCATACCTAGAATATCTAATACACCTACTTATGTGAGTGAGTATGATGGCATAGATGTAGCAGTTGGTTTTATGAATTTAGCGGGTATTGCGAAATATTTAGGTAAAACTAATTTGGATTATGATTTAGTGCTAATAGATACAGATAATCCTCAAACTATGAGCTCGTTTATGGTTCAAAATTCTAAAATTAATTTTTATGTAACATCATATGATGAATTTGAACTTCAAAGAAATTTGGAAATATTATCTGTTATAAAATCACCAATAAGTTTAATAAAACTAGTAATATCTTCAAATATAGAAAATAAGCATGATGAATATTTAGATCATCTTTTGGAAAATTTTAATATGTCATGGAGAGAAGAAAAAATAATATTTCCTGATACTGATTTTGATAGAGGAGTTACTCTATCAAATCAGATAACAAAACAAATAAATGTAAAAAATTATAGTCCGACATATAGAGACGGTTTAGAATATTTAGTGTCTTTAATATTGGAAGGAAGCGTTGATCAAGCTTCAATAAGAAGAATTATAAATAGAAAGGTATAAAAAATGTCCATAATAACATTTTTAAGTGAAGATTTAAAAGAAACAGGTCAAACAATGTCCATAGCAGCTATAGCAACTGCTATGGCTATTGAGCATAATTATAAAATATTAGTTATTTCTACTGATTTTATGGACAAGACGTTAGAAAATTGTTTTTGGAATATAAACCAAAGGAAAATTAGTTTGGGATTATTTACTAAAACAAATGTTATGGATGTTTCAAATGGTGTAGAGGGATTAGTTAGAACTCTTGCTAGTAATAGAGTTTCAGGTGAAGTTATTAAAAGCTATAGTAAGCCAGTTTTAAGAGATAGATTAGATGTTCTTCAGTCTCCTAAAACTACTGATTATAAACAATATTTAAATACATCACAATATTTTTTTCAATTAGCTGAAATTGCTAATACTACATATGATGTTGTTTTTGTTGATTTAAGCGGAAAAGTTTCAAAAGAAGCTAAAGAGAAGATGATTAATGTTTCTGACCTGATTGTTGTAAATTTATTGCAATCTATGACTTCGATTAATAACTTTATGAAATTAAAAAATGAAAACAGTTTTTATAATAAAAATAATGTTTTACTAATGATGGGCAGATATAACCCAAATTCTAAGTATTCTAGTAAAAATGTAGCAAGATTTTTAAGAGAAAAAAATATACCATTAGTTGTTCCATATAACATTTTATTTTCAGATGATTGTGCAGAAGGAAAAATTGTTGATTACTTTTTGAAAGTACAAAAAGTAGAGGGATATGACAATAAAGATACATTTTTTATAAAGCAGCTAAGAGAAACAACACAAAGATTAGAATATAAAATGCAAGAAAAATTAAATGGACTTATTTAAATTAAGGAAGGAGCAAAACATTTATGTTTCTTAATATAATTTTAATCATTGCTGTATTAGCTATAGGGGTAATGATCGTTTTAAAAGTAATTAAAAAGAATAAAGAAGCTAAAGTTGAAGAACAAGTAGTTGTAGATGATAAGACTTATACGCTTGATATGATGATGAAATTCGTAAAGAAGAGATTAGATGAAATAACAAAAGTAAACCTTTATGATTTAGGTCTTCCAGAAGAGGAACTAAAAAGAAGAAAAAGCAAAAAGTATGAACTAAAAAAAGCATTAAAAGGTTGTACTTATGGTGATGTAAATGATAAAAAGTATGTAAAAGAATTAATCTATGATTTACTTGCTCAAGAATACGGAGTAGATGAAACAAATATATCAAGAGCTATTCCTTTTGATGTACCATCACTTCTTACAGCACAAGATAAATTTGATATACTAATATATATGTATAAAAAAGATTTTGGATATGAAGCATTAACTCAAATTATAAAAAAATATGATTTAGCAAGATTAAAATATACATCAGGAGAAACAAAACCTTCATATGTAATTACACCAGAAGAAATAAATGAAATATATGAAAAAGAAAATTTTACTTTAACATATGATGATAAATTAAATGTTATTGTACAAAGAATTTATCAAAAATACAAAGGATATAGTTCTATTGATGAAGTTAGAGATATGAATATAGATGGTGTATCTGGTGGTGTATCTGGTATGCCAGAAAGTTTTTTAAGTCAAGTTGCTCAAACTGACTCAGGTTACTTATCACAAGTAATGGAACATAAAGTACCTAGAGCATGTGATAGTATATGGATATTTTTCCAAGGTAAATCAATTAGACTTGCATTTCTTTCATTTGGAACAGAAGCAGAATTAAAAAGAGTATGTCAAAATATTTATAAATATAACAATCCAGGTCAGCTTTCTGATACAAATGGTTATAAGATTAATGAAATGAAAGATGGATCTCGTGTTGTTGTTGTTAGACCAAGCTTTTCAGAGACATGGGCATTCTTCGTAAGAAAATTTGACGTAAAAAGATCAACTCTTGAACAATGGTTTAAAGGAGAAGAAGGAAGTGCAGAAACAATTGAACTTCTAAAATATCTAGTTAAAGGAGCAAGAATTATTTCAATAACTGGTGAGCAAGGTTGTGGTAAAACAACAATGCTTATGGGTATGATTGAAAATATATATGAAACAATGAATATTCGTGTTCAGGAAACTGCATTCGAGCTTCATTTAAGAAAAATATATCCAACTAGAAATATATTAACTTTTAGAGAAACAGAAACTATTTCAGGACAAGAAGGTCTTGATGTACAGAAAAAAACTGATGGTTCTGTTAATATTATAGGTGAGGTTGCAACAGACCCTGTTGCATCTTGGATGATTCAAGCAGCCCAAGTTGCTTCTAAGTTTACATTATTTACTCACCATGCTAAAACTTTTCCTAACTTAGTTACAGCACTTCGTAACTCAATGCTTAGAACGGGCGTGTTTACTAATGAAAAAACAGCAGAAGAACAAGTTGTTCAGGTACTAAACTTTGATATACATTTAACAAAAGACTTTAAAGGAAAAAGATATGTTGAAAGAATAACTGAATGTATACCAGTAGAGGATGTTAATGATTATACATATGATCATAGAAAAGAAAAAACACTAGAAGGAAAATTTGAAAAATTTGTGGATAATGCAACAAGATATTATACAAAAGAAACAAATAAAGAATTGTATAAATACGTAAATATCTTAGAGTATCAAGATGGAAAATATGTAATGACACATAAAATTTCAGATACAAACTTAAAAGAAATGCTTTTAAATATGGATGATGCTGATTCAAAAGATTTTTCAGAATTTATACAAAAAATTTGGGGAGAAAAAATAAGTGCTAGAGGCGAAAGTAAAAATTAATGATAAAAAAAGGGAGGTAACTCTAGATGTCGAATGATACAATTGTAATATTAATGGGCGTTATAGCATTATTGTTTTTTGTAATAGTTGTTGCCTATCTTTTTATACGAAAAAGACTACAAAACTCAGATGTAGCTAGAATTGAAAAATTAAGAAAAGGTACTAGAGAAAATAATTTTTCTTCAGAAGTTTTGTATCAAAAATTATATATAAGATATCAAAAACTACCTTTTTTAAGAAGATATTTATTAAAGATTAGAAGAAGACTAGAAATTATTAATATTGATGATGAATTTTTAACAAGACTTCAGACATCAAAGATTATAACAAAAGCTTTATTAATAATAATACCTGTTACAATTTTAGTTATATTGTTTACACATACTAACTTTTTAGTAATGTTCATAATTTTAGTATTTGAATTATTTATAATAGATAGTTTAGTTGATGGTATGGTAGATAAACTAGATAATAACTTACTTAATCAGCAAATAAACTTTTTTGCTGCAATGAGACATTCATATCATGAAACTAACATGGTTGGAGAAGCAATATATCAGACAGCACAAGATGACGAACACATAGAAATATCAAGGCAAGCAGAAAAAATATACAATATACTTAATTCAGAAGATCCAGAAACAGAGCTTGAAAAATATTATGATGTTGCACCAAATAACTATTTAAAAGAATTTGCCGGAATATCATATTTAACACAAGAATTTGGCGATAGAAAAGTAGATGGAGTATCATTATATTTAAAGAACCTAGATAATATAACTCAAGAAATGCAACTTGAAATATTAAAAAGGGATAAATTAAATTATACTTTTCAGAGTTTATCTATTATTTCAATAGTACCAATGATAATGCTTGAACCACTTAAATCTTGGGCTGTTTCTAATTTCGCATTTACTAAATCTTTCTATGAAGGAAAGCAAGGAATGATAGTACAAATAATTGTATTACTTGTAACTTTTATTTGTTATATTTTAATTAGAAAGCTAAAAGATAATGGGGCAGTTAATATAAAACTAGAGAACAATCAAAATCCTTGGCAAGCAAAATTATATAATATAAAACCAGTAAAAAAATTTGTTGATTTATTTATTCCAAAAGATGGAACAGCAGATAGAAGAAAAATAAAGCAGGCACTTAAAGATGCTGCATCAAAGCAAAAAATAGAATGGCTTTATGTTAATAGAATTGTCGCGACAATTGTAGTTTTTATTGCATCAATAATAATGTTTATGATGTTACATCAAATCCAAATAAATTACATATATACTGAACCCACAACAGACTATGATCTGATTGGAGAGATGGATGAAAAAGACTATCAAAAAGCAATGGAAGTAACTGAAACTCATAACTATTTCTTGGATATGTTTAGAGGTAAGTTAGATACTACACAAGATGATATTAAAAAGGCAATGGAAAGATCAAGATATTATAGAGATAGTGATGAAACAGTTATAGAATCTAATTCTGAGCAAATATATGAAAAACTTAAAACTGTTAATTCAGAGTATTTAAAATGGTTTGAAATATTACTAGCAATGGTATTTGCAATAATAGGATATGCTTCACCAATTTTAATCTTGAAATTCCAAGTTATAATTAGAAAGATGTCTATGGAAGATGAGGTAATGCAATATCAGACTATTATATTAATGCTAATGAGATTAGAAAGAGTCGATGTTGAAATGATACTAGAATGGATGGAAAGATACGCAGACATTTTCAAAGAACCAATTTCAAAATGTTTAAATAATTATGAAAGTGGTGCTTGGGAATCGTTAGAGGATATGAAAGAAGAAATTTCATTCCAACCATTAGTAAGAATAATAGAAAGTCTGCAAACTGCAGTTGAAAAAGTTCCTATTAGAGAAGCTTTCGATGAATTAGATACAGATAGAGAATACTATCAAGCTAAGAGAAAAGAAGCAAATGAAAGATTAATTTCGAAGAAAGGTATGATAGGTAGAGCAATTGGATTTACACCACTTGTTGGTATATTTGTTGGATATTTAGTTGTGCCATTAGTTGTTATAGGATTAACAAGTATGACATCTTCATTCAATACAATGACAACTATGCAATAGTAGTAGTAGAAAGGTATTTAAATTATGGAAAATGCATCAAGAGCTTTAATTATTGCTGGTGGAATGTTATTAGCTATGCTAATAGTAGGACTACTTGTTTGGGGATATAATAATATATCTTCTAGTCAAAGAGCAAATGCACAAGCAGAAGAATTAGAGCAAATAACAGAATTTAATTTGAAATTTGAAGCATATAACAAAGGATCAGTAAGAGGATATCAGATGATATCCCTTGCTAATCTAGCAAGAGACTATAATACTAGATATTCAGAAGAAGATGGGTATTATGAAGTCGAAATTATAGCAAAACTAAGTGAGGGTGCAGTATTACCAGAAGCTACAAATGCACAAAAATATAAAAATGATAGTAGCTATTATGATATGGTTAACTATGTAGAAGAAATTTATGAAAAAAAGTTAAAGAATGAATCTAATTCAAATAATAGAAATGAATTTAAGCAAATGTATTTTGAGTGTACAGATGTTATCTATGATAATGAATATGATAATATGACTGGCAGAAATGGCAATGGCGTAGGAAGAGTAAAAAGGATGGTATTTGAGCAAGTAAATGTAAAATATTCAAGATAAAGGAGGATGACTAATGGAAAATGCATCAAAAGCATTAATAATGGCTGGTGAAGTCCTAATTGGAATATTAATTCTTTCATTAGCATCTTATCTTGTAATGAGTTTTGGAAATTTTTCAAAACATTTAAATACACAAATGAGTGAATCTCAAATAACTAGTTTTAATGTACGATTTACTAATTATTCTGGAAGGGCTAATATTAGTGCTCAGGAAATTGCAACTATAGTAAATTTTGTAAAACAAAATAATGCTGAATATGAGGCAAGCCCAGGTGATGATTATTATGCAGATGTTTTAATTGATGGAAAAAGCATCTTACATAATGATTTAAATGCTTATTTAGATAATAATAAAAATTCTACATTTTATTCTTGTAATTGCGATATAAAGGTAAAATCAATTGATGATACTAATGGAAAAATAATATTAAGTAAATATGATAGAATAGATAATAGAGATATATTATATAATGACAATACAAGTTTAGTTACTAGTATAAATTTTAGAAGTATTACAGATCAAAATTATGCAACTGCATTACTCAAAGGATATAATTTGGAAATACCATGAAATAAATTGTAAAAATATTGCATTAAATTTTTACAAATGTTATAATTACAAAGAGGAATAAATGAAAAAATATTTGATTTTAGCAATAATTGTTATAATAGCTGTAAGTGCGATTGCATATTTATTTGCAAATTATAAATTAAATAATATGCAAGCAGAGGAAAACAATAAAATTTATGCAAATATATTAAATAAAGAAATATCTGGAAATGAATTTGCAACTATTATAAATAAGACAATAGATAAAAATGAAAAAAATGGACTAAAAAAGGATGAAAAAGGTTATTATATAGAAAATGAAGAAAATTCTATAATAATAGAAATAAAATTTAAAGATAGCGAAGAAATCTTTAGATTAGAGCAAATTTCAAAGGGAGGAATAGAAAATTTTATAAAATTATATTCTAATTTGAAATTTAAGTGTACAAATATAGAATATCATAAAAAAACTAATTTTATTAAATATTTGTATTTCATTCAGGTATAGTTATTAGATTTAGTCTTTTAGACTTTAAACATATAAAAAAATAAAAATTTAAGATTCAAAGGAGGAAATTTTTTATGGAGAACGCATCAAAAGCACTAATTATAGCAGGTGCAATTTTAATTTCAATTTTAATTGTAGGATTAGGAGTTATTATTTATAACAATGTATCAGGTATAGCACAATCAGGAACATTAAGTGAACACGAAATCTCAGCACACAATTCACCAATTGAACAACAATTTGGAGATCATGTTTCAGGAACAAATGTTAAGTCATTATTATCAAAAGTAAACTCAAATAATAGAACAGCTATGACTAATGATGAAAAAATAGGTAATTTAATTTATGTACAATTAGATGGATCTGTTATAACTAATAAGGATAGTGGAACTGTTGATACAAGTGGTATAAAAACTGGAAGAACATATACTGTAGATTATTCAGATACAGAAGCTTTTAGCGACACAGATAGTTATGGAGATGCTTATTGGGCAAATGGATATATAAAATCTATAAAGATAACAACAAATGAGAAATAAAATATATGTGAAGTATAGGAGTAATTAATGGAAGAGAGTACAGTAGATCTTATAAAAATAGTATCTGCAATGCTTATGTTTATAATAGCA
>CALXPX010000013.1 GCA_944390305.1 uncultured Clostridia bacterium | reverse complement strand
AACTGGTACCCAGGACATATGGCTAAAACTAAAAAACAGATTACAGAAGATTTAAAACTAATAGATATAGTAATAGAGATTTTAGATGCTAGAATTCCTATAGCCAGTACAAACCCAGATATTCAGGAAAGTATAAAAGATAAGACAAAAATAGTAGTTCTTAATAAATCAGACTTAGCAGATAATGAAGCTACAAAAGATTGGATAAAATATTTCCAAAAAAATGGAATTACTGCTGTGTCTGTGGAAGCTAATAACGGAAAGAATATTAAGGAAGTAATAGGAATAATAAAAGAAAAATACAAAGATATTAGTGAAAAATACTTAAAAAAGGGAAGAATAGGTAAATCAGCAAGAGTGATGGTATTAGGAATACCTAATGTTGGAAAATCTACTTTTATAAATAGCCTAGCAAAAAGAAATACTGCAAAAGTAGGTAACAAGCCGGGAGTTACAAAACAAAAGCAATGGATAAAAATAGATAATAATATTGAACTTATGGATACGCCAGGTATGCTTTGGCCAAGATTAGATAATAAGGAATTAGCTATGCATTTAGCTTATGTTGGGACTATAGGGGATAATGCAATAGATAATGAAGAAATAGCATATTCTTTATTAGAATATCTTATACATAATTATCCTAAAAAACTTGAAGCAAGATATAATGTAGAACTTGATGGAAAAGAAACTTTGGATATTTTAAATGAAATTGCTAGAAAAAGAGGAGCAATTTTACAAGGAAATAATATAAATATGCAAAAAGTTTCAGATATTATATTAAATGAATTTAGAAGCGGAAAATTAGGGAGGATAACAATTGAATTTCCAAGATAAATTAATAATAAAAAACGAAAAAGAAATTAATATGATGTCTCCTCTTACATGGGCTTATGTAGGAGATAGTGTATATGAATTATATATTAGAACATACTTAGCTAATACTACAAATTTAAATCCACATAAAATGCATGTTGAATCAATAAAATATGTAAAGGCTGGTGCACAGGCTAGAATTCTTAAAAGTTTAAATTTAAGTGATGAAGAAAAAGATATAGTAAGAAGAGGAAGAAATACTCAAAATCATCATTTGCCTAAAAATGCAAGTCTAGAAGACTATGCATATTCTACAGGTTTTGAAGCATTATTAGGATTTTTATATTTAAATAAAAAAGATGAAAGATTATCTGAAATTTTAGAACAATGTGTAAGATTTGTTTTAAATCAATTGACTTAAAATAAAATATAGTGTATAATAATAACCGTTATGGCCCCTTGGTCAAGCGGTTAAGACGTAGCCCTCTCAAGGCTAAATCATGGGTTCGATTCCCGTAGGGGTCACCAACTATATAATATAATCTCCCTTGAAAAATTATAATTTCAAGGGATTGTTTTATTTTTGCAATGATAATAGTATAATGTAGTTGATAAAAAAAGAATTTATGTTAAACATAAAATTAGACAAAAAATTACAAATATTAATATAATATGACATTTTTGTAATATTATCCACATATATGTAATAAACTGTGGATAACATTTGAAATATTTATTTAAAATATCATTAATAAAAAGAAATTTTAAAGGAATAATAATTTTTAGGAGAGAAAAATATGATTGCTTTAGTAACAGGTGCTTCATCTGGAATTGGAAAAGATATTGCAAAAGAATTAGCAAAAAGAGGATATAATTTAATTATTGTAGCAAGAAATAAAGAAGCATTAAAAGAAGTACAGTCTAATCTAAAAAAAGAGTATAATATTAATGTAGATATAAGAGCTATGGATCTAATTGACAGAGATGGTTGCAGAAATTTATATAAAGATATAAAAAAACAATATAATTTTATAGATGTTGTTATTAATAATGCTGGATTTGGAACATGTGGTGAATTTACACAAACAGATTTAGATAAAGAATTAGGTATGATAGATACAAATATATCTGCAGTTCATATATTAACTAAATTGTTTTTAAAAGATATGGTAAATAAAGATAAAGGATATATCATGAATGTATCGTCAATTGCAGGATTTATGCCAGGTCCATTAATGGCTACTTATTATTCTACTAAAGCATATGTTTTAAGATTTACTCAAAGTATTCAGCAGGAATTAAGAATGAAAAAGTCAAATGTTAAAGTAAGTGTACTTTGTCCAGGACCAGTAAAAACAAATTTTCAAAAAGTAGCAGATGTTAAGTTTAACATTACAGAAACGAAAAGTTCCGATGTAGCTAAAATAGCAATTAGAAAAATGTTTAAGGATAAAAAAGTTATATTTACCCAGTTTCATATAAGGCTTACAAGTATTTTTTCTAAAATATTACCAGATAGATTTATGGCATTTTGCTGTTACTTTGTACAAAAAAGAAAAATACAGTAAATAAGTAAAGGTTCTAAAAAAGAATCTTTACTTATTTTTAGAATTTAATATATTATTTGCTTTTTGGTTAAAATCTTCTAATTTTGAATATGCTTCTTTAATAGACAAATTATTGACATTTAAATGACTTAATTCTAAAAGTAATGAATCAGTATTATTGTCATAAGTAAATTCATTAGATTTATAAGCTGTATTTAAATTTAAGTCCACAATTTTTACATTTAGTTTATATTTGATTAATAAATTTAAATATTTGTCTAATGAATTTATAGGAAAACTGCATTTTACTATATCTGAATTTAATTGTGTTAATTTCAAATTTAAAATTGAAGAGACAAGTCTAGCATCATTATCAAGTAATGTATAAAATATACCAGACTTAAATAATAAAATTGTATCTTTATCTGATTTTTTCATTAATAAATATGAGCGGTATAGTTTACTCATAGCACTTCCTCCTTGGCAAAATTTAACATATTGAATTATATATTATATAAATAAATAATACAATAGATTTGTCAAAATTTGTCAAAAAATATCGAGAAATATCGAATATTAATTTACTTCAAAAAATTGTATTGATATTATATAACAAAAAATAATAATATAAAATACAATAATATATTAAATGTTATTATGATTAATAATTGACAATTAAAAAATTAATGATAAAATATATGTAAATAGTTATAATAAGGAGGGGAGTAGATAATATATTTATATTATTTACTCTTTTATAAATTTTGAGGTGAATAATATATGGCATATATAGAGTTTAAAGATGTAATTAAAGAATATAAAATGGGAGAAGTTACTATAAAAGCTTTAGATAAAACTAATTTTGAAATAGAAAAAGGAGAATTAGTAGTAATTGTAGGACCAAGTGGTGCAGGAAAAACAACAGCGTTAAATATTTTAGGTGGAATGGATAGTGCCACATCAGGAGAGATTTTAGTAGCAGGAAAAAATATTACAAAATTTAAAAATAAACAGCTTATAAAATATCGTAGAGAAGATATAGGATTTGTGTTTCAATTTTATAATTTAGTTCAAAATTTGACAACTTTGGAAAATGTAGAACTTGCAACACAAATATGTAAAAAACCTTTAAATCCAAAAGAAATGTTAATAAAAGTAGGATTGGAAAAAAGAATTAAAAATTTTCCATCTCAATTATCTGGTGGGGAACAACAAAGAGTTGCAATAGCAAGAGCAATAGCTAAAAATCCAAAGTTACTTCTTTGTGATGAACCAACTGGTGCATTAGATTATAAAACAGGAAAGCAAATATTAAAACTTTTACAAGATACTTGCAGAAAAGAAATGATGACAGTAATAATTATTACTCATAATGCAGCTTTAACACCTATGGCAGATAGAGTGATACATTTTAAAAATGGAACAGCATATAAAATAGAAACAAACCAAAATCCAACGCCAATAGAGGAGATTGAATGGTAAAATGAAAAAGGCTCTATTAAAAGATAGTATAAAAGAAATAGTAAAAACTTTTAAAAGATTTATTTCAATACTCTTAATTGTATTATTAGGGGTAGGCTTTTTTGCTGGTATAAAAGCAGCTAGTCCAGATATGAAAATTACATTAGATAAATATTTTGATGATAAAAATGTTATGGATTTTCAAGTAATATCTACTTTAGGAATTACAAATGAAGATATAGAAGAAATAAAAAATTTAGAAGGAATTAATTATGTAGAAGGAAGTTATCAAACTGATGCTATTGTAAAAATAGGAGAAGAAGAGCATGTTGTTAAAGTTGAAACAGTAACAGAAAATATAAATCAGTTAGAAATAATAGAAGGAAGACTTCCAGAAAATGAAAATGAATGTGTAGTAGAAACAAATTTTCTAACTAATACTAAACATAAAATAGGAGATACAATAACAGTAGAAACAGAAAAAATAACAGATGATGAAGGAAATGAAAAAGAATTATTACATAATAAAGATTTAGTTATAGTAGGAGAGATAAAATCACCATTATACATATCAAGAGACAGAGGAAGTACAAAACTTGGATCTGGAATGATAGATTATTATATTTATATATCTAAAGATAATATAAATACAGACATTTATACTAATGCATATATTATTGCAGAAGAAAGTAAAGATCTAAAATGCTTTGAAGATGGATATGAAGAAAAAATAGAAAAACAAATAGAAAAAGTTGATGAAATTTCAGATAGAAGAAGAGAAGCAAGATATAATGAACTATTTAATAATGCAAATGAAAAATTGCAAGAAGCAAAAGATGAATTTAATACTAAAAAGGCTGATGGAGAAAAAGAAATACAAGAAGCAGAAGAAAAATTAAATTCGGGAAAACAAGAAATAATAACTGGAAAAAATCAGTTACAAAAAGGTAAAGAAGAAATAAATAATAAATTCAAAGAAGCAAGAAAACAAATAGAAGAAGCAAGAGAAACTTTAAACACTAAACAAAAAGAATTTGATGATAAAAAGAAAGATGTAGAAAATAGAATAGGTGAATATGAAAATAATTTAGACAATTTAAAAAATATACAAACACAATATAATAGTTTAAAAGAAAGTCTAAATACAAAACAAAAAGAATATAACAATTTAGAAGAAAAGCTAAAAGAATTAGATGAAAAAGAAGATCAAGATGAAATAACTAATATAAAAAATAAAATGGAATCTTTAAACTTAGAAATTACTAAATTAAAAGCAACTATTAATGTAATTGATGAAGAGCTAAAAAATCAAGGAATAGACGATATAAATACAAGTGTATCTACTTTAGAAAATGCTATAAACAATATAAAGTTAGAACTTACAAATGGACAGAAGGCTATAGATGATGCAAAATATGAATTAGAAAAACAGGAAGATGAAATAGATAAGCAAGAGAAAAATGCATATAATGAGCTAGCTATAGCTGAGAAGAAAATAAAAGATTCTGATGAAGAAATAAAAAAAGGAGAAGAAGAGTTAAATTTAGCTAAAGAAGAATATAATACAAAAATTGCAGAAGCTGAAAGTAAATTAGATGAATCGGAAGAAGAAGTAAATAGTATTCAAAAACCGGATTGGTATATCTTAGATAGAAATCAAAATGCTGGATATGTAAGTTATATTCAAGATACAGATAGGGTTGCTAAAATAGCTGAAGTTTTTCCTGTAGTATTTTTTATAGTAGCAGCATTAATAAGCTTAACATCAATGTCTAGAATGGTAGAAGAAGAAAGAGTAGAAATAGGAACTTTAAAGGCATTAGGATATAATAAATTACAAATTGCTAATAAATATTTAATATATGCAATTTTAGCAACGCTAGTAGGTGGAATAATTGGTCTTGTAATTGGATTTAAAATTCTGCCAAAGATTATAGCTGATATATATGGTATGATGTATGAAGTTCCAGATGTAGTATTAGAATTTAATATGACTTATGCTGCTATAGGAATGTCAGCAGCAATTTTATGTACTTTAGGAGCTACAATATATTCTTGTATAAAAGAACTTAGACAAAAACCAGCAAATTTAATGAGACCTAAAGCTCCAAAGCCTGGTAAGCGAGTATTTTTAGAAAAGATAACATTTATTTGGAAAAGATTAAATTTTACGAAAAAAGTTACTGCCAGAAATTTGTTTAGATATAAAAAGAGATTTTTAATGACGATTATAGGAGTAGGTGGTTGCACAGCCCTAATAATAGCAGGATTTGGACTAAGGGATGCAATTAGTAGTATGATACCATCTCAATATGGAAAAATTAATTTATATGAAATAGCAATAAATTTAAAAGATGAATATAAAAATGAAGAATTAGAAAATATAAATAATAATATTCTAGGCTATAAAGAAATAAATAATATATTAAATGTAAATGTTCAATCTATAAGAATAGATAAAAATGATAATAATCAAACAATTCAGTTAATAGTACCAGAAGATGTTAATAAAATAGAGAAATTTATTAATTTAAAATCAAGGACTAAAAAAGATGAAAAATATACTTTAGATAATTCTGGAGTAATTATAAGTGAAAAATTAGCTAAATTGTTAGATATAAAAGTTGGAGACGAAATAAAAATTATAAATATTGATGATAAAGAAGCAAATGTAAAGGTTTCTCATATAACTGAAAATTATATTATGCATTATATTTACATGTCTCCAGAACTATATAATACTGTATTTGACACGAGAATAGGATTTAATGTGATATATGCAAATTCTAATGAAATGTCAGAAAGTGAAGAAAATGATCTTGGAAAAGAAATTCTTCAAAACAAAGATTATATTTCAGGAGTTGAGTTTACATCTGCATCAAAAGACATGTTTGAAGAAGTTATGGAAAATATGGATTTAGTTGTTTGGATATTAATTATTTCGGCAGGACTATTAGCTTTTGTAGTATTATATAATTTGCTAAATGCAAATATTACTGAAAGAATAAGGGAACTTGCCACAATCAAAGTACTAGGATTTTATGACAAAGAAGTATACGAATATATTTCAAGAGAAACTATTATATTAACAATTATAGGTATGCTATTTGGAATTTTGGGAGGATATTTTTTAACAATATATATAATAAAAACATGCGAATTAGATATTTTAATGTTTAATCCACAAATTACAATTTGGAGCTATTTATTAGGAATTGTAATTACAGGCATATTTGCAATAATTGTTAATATTATTACTTATTTTTCTTTAAAGAAAATAGATATGATAGAATCTTTAAAAAGTGTAGAGTAATGAATAAAAGAAAAAAGAAAGTATTGAAAAAATGGAAGAGATTTAATAATAGAAGGAGAAAATTATGTAAGATTTGCAAATCCTATAGAGTAGTAACAAATAAAAAATAATAATATAAAAAATAGTTATATAAATATAGTTATGATTTAGAAATTTTAATATATTATCATTTTAAAAATTAGTCTTATAATAAAATAACTAAATACCTAAATATGGTATTTAGTTATTTTAAATTTAATAATTTATATGCACTACAGATTTCACAACCTTCACATATTTTTATTTTATCACCAAATATTAATTCTAAAGTATTAATGAATTCATCTTTTGGAGATATTAAATGTATGATAATTTTTTGAGGTAATTTTCCTATTAGAGTGTTTAATGCATAATCATTTTGAGAAAAAGATATATCAGATAAATATTCTGAATTAAAATCTTCTATTTCTATAATATTTCCTTTTTCGTCTAACAAAAGAGCTTCCTCATTTGCATATATTAGATTTACATTTATTGGCTCTGGAATTTTGGAATCAACATAGACTCTAAGCAGTGATACAAATTCTAAATATTCTTTATCTAATACAAACTTGCTTACGGCATTTTCTAATAGCTCATCTAGAGCAGAGATATAATTTGCAAGTCTAAAGTTTACAAAACCGTTTAATATAATTGATTTATTTTCCTTAATATATTTACTTATTTCTGGGCAGATATTTCTATCTTCGCATTTTTTAGATACTATATAATATTCATCTAATATAGCTTTCTTGTCATTTAAATCAAAATAAAAATATTCACTATATATTAATCTTTTTATAATTTTTGGTTCATAAAATGCTATTATAGTGTCTGAAATAATATTTGATACAAAGTTATAAAATTTTTCTATTTCTTTTCCAGAATAATGAATAATAACATTTTTATAAATTTTAAAATTATGTTTAGAATAATATATATTAGGAATTTCAGATTGACTAATTTTATTCATTAAAAAATTCTGAACATTAGAATTAGCATCTTTAATACAAAGTGAAACCATAAAATCCTCCCCCAAAGTAGTATCTACCATATATCATATATTATTCAAGAAAAAATTTTTTGCTATTGAAATTAATAACAATATATTGTATAATAAAAATGCAAAAATAATGGGGAGATTATATATATGAAAGATATAGGAATAGATGATGCAGTAATTGATGTATGGGTTGGAAATCAAAATAATATGAATGTAAAAGTAAAAAATAACAACTTTAATGCATGTGCTTTTTTCTTTGGAGGGTTTTACTTTATTTATAGAAAAATGTATTTAATTGGAATACTAAATTTAATAATAACAATGTTTATATCATCAGGAATATTAATATTTCAAATGGCATCTTTATTAAGATTAGGAGATGTGATTCTTTGGACTAACTTAGTTCCAATAGCAATATCTATAATAAATGGTTTTATATTTTATCCGTTGTATAGACTGCATATAAAAAATAAATTGCAAAAAAATGTAAATCAAAATATGAATCCTATCCAAGTAGCACAATTAAAAGGAGGAGTAAGTTCAGCAGGAGTTGGAATAGCTATAGGAATTTCTTTTGTAATAGCAGTAGTTATAGTTATATTATTAGTTGGAATTGGAATGGTAATGTTTGGAGGAATGTTAGGCGATTTAAGTGATTCTATGAATGGAAGAGGTAGTTTTAATAGCGATTACTATGATTATTACGACTACTATGATGATTATTATAATGATGATTATAATTATGATGACTTGTGGAGTAGTTTTTATGAAAAGTATAATAATAAAACATTTGATGATACTTATCTAAATGATTATTCTTTTGGTATATAAATAAAAATAAAAGAAGGAACAAAGGATATAATTTGTTTCTTCTTTTTGTTTTTTTATATTTGAAATAAAAAGTGAAAATATTTTATAAAAAAAGTGGAAATTTATAATCATTAATGTTAAAATACAAGAGTATAAGTATAAAACTGGAGGAAAATAAGTATGCCAAGGGGTAGAAAAAGTAAAAAGAAACAAATGCAAAAAAAATTAAATATAATAGTAGCAACTCTAATTGTACTTAGTGTTTTGCTTGCTGTTTTAATTTATACTAAATCTGGATATTTAGGACAAACTTTAAGTCCAGCTTTAGGAGGAATTTTTGGATATATAAAATATTTAGTTCCTATTGGCCTTTTTGCGTTTTCTTTATACTTAGCATATGATAAAGATACTAAATATTATATACCTAAAATTATTATGCTTATTGTTATATTATTATTAATAGATACTACTCTTAGCTGTTATCAAATATCAGTTGGAAATATAAATATAGAACAAGGAACAGATGTTGCACTTAAACAAGCATATACTCTTGGAACAAAAGATATAGGAGGCGGAGTTGTAGGAACAGCTGTAGCAGTTATGCTTGTAAATTTAATTGGACTACTTGGAGCTGTAATTGCATCTATTGGTGTTTCTTTAATATTATTAGTCTTTATATTTGGACTTCATCCTGCAGATGCAATATCTAATTCAATAGATAAATTCGCAGAAAAGAAGGCACAAAGAGCAAAAATAAAAGAGGAAGAAAGACTAAATAATAACTCTGAAGTAAAAGTTAAACCAGAAACTAGAAGAGAAAGAAGATTAAGAGAGAAATTAGAAAAAGAAGAGGCAAATAAAAATAAAGAAGCATTAGAAGAACAAATAACTATAAATTTAAATGAGCCTAAAAAATATGACCATTCTAAAGATGATTTAGATGCATCAATTTTTTCTGCTAAAGGTAGAAATCAAGTAGCTAAAGTCTCAAGTGGAGATGAATTATTTGAGGCAGAAGAAGAACAAAAAGAAGCAAAAGTAAAAGAAGTACTAAAATTAGATCATGGAATGACTGTACAAGATGAACATTATGAATTTCCACCAATTACTTTACTTACTCAAGGAAAAGATAAATCAGATAAAAATAGTGAGAAAATGTTACTGGCTACTGCTGAAAAGTTAAGAAGAACGTTATATAGTTTTGGTGTATCTGCCAAAGTTGAAAATGTGTCAGTAGGACCTGCTATAACAAGATATGAATTAGCACCTGCTGAAGGTGTAAGAGTAAGTAAAATAGCAAATCTTTCAGATGATATTGCATTAAGTTTAGAAGCAGAAACTATCAGAATAGAGGCACCAATACCTGGTAAACATACAGTTGGAATAGAAGTTCCTAATAAAGAAAAAAATATGGTTCCTTTAAGAGATATAATTGAATCAGATGAGTTTATAGATAGCAAATCAAAAGTGGCTTTTGCACTTGGAAAAAATGTTGCAGGTGAAATTGTGGTTTCAGATATTGCTAAAATGCCACATATGTTAATTGCAGGTGCAACAGGTTCTGGTAAATCTGTTTGTATAAATACATTAATTACAAGCATAATATATAAAGCAAAACCAAGTGAAGTAAAACTTTTAATGATAGATCCTAAAGTTGTTGAACTTTCTGTATATAATGGAATACCGCATCTTTTAATTCCAGTAGTAACTGATCCTAAAAAAGCTGCAGGAGCTTTAGCTTGGGCAGTGCAAGAGATGGTAAAAAGATATAGTTTATTTGCTGAAAAGAAAGTAAGAGATATGAAAGGCTACAATGAACTTGCAGAAAAAGAAGGAAATCAAAAATTACCACAAATAGTAATAATAATAGATGAGCTTGCAGATTTGATGATGGTTGCTGCAAAAGATGTTGAAGATGCAATTTGTAGATTAGCTCAAATGGCAAGAGCAGCGGGTATGCATTTAGTAATTGCAACTCAAAGACCATCAGTTGATGTAATTACTGGTATAATAAAAGCAAATATTCCATCAAGAATAGCATTTGCAGTTTCTTCACAAGTAGATTCTAGAACAATTTTAGATCGAGCAGGAGCTGAAAAATTGCTTGGAAAAGGAGATATGCTATTTTATCCATCAGGAGCTCCAAAGCCAGTTAGAATTCAAGGAGCATTTATTTCAGATAAAGAAGTTGAAAATATAGTTAAATTTTTAAAGAAAGATGGAGAAACTAAGTATGATGAAAATATTATTGAATCAATAGAAAGTAGTGGAACACCAGAAAAAGGAACAGTAGAGGATGATGAAGAAGATGATACAGATCCACTTTTAGAAGAAGCAATTGATTTGGTTGTAGAAACAGGACAAGCATCTACTTCTTTTATACAAAGGAGATTTAAAGTAGGATATGCAAGAGCTGGAAGAATTATAGATCAAATGGAACAAAGAGGCATTATTTCTGGATATCAAGGAAGTAAACCAAGGGAAGTACTTATATCTAAAGAAAGATTAGAAGAACTAAAGATGGCACCTGGCGATGTTAAAAATTCATCACAAAATGTTGAGGATATAAACGAAGGAGAATAAGAGTGAAGTCAAAGCTTTTAAAAAAAGACTATAATCAAGAATTAGAAGAAATAGCAGATAGCAAAGGGTTTGAAAAAGAAGCGCAAAACCTTTTGCTTAGTATGCTTTATAAAGTAGAAGCATCATATGATGATTATAAAACAGTAAAAAGAGAAGTACCTTTAAAAGAAGATTTTTTGCAAAATATATTAGACATTGTAAAAAAATATTGCAGAGAAATAGAAATAGCAAAACCTAATTCTTTATTAGAAAAAGAACTTGAAAAGTCAAGATGTAAGATATTAGAAGAAGAACCAGATAATAAGTATAATAGTGAACAAAAGGTAATTTTTTTTCCTAATGAAAAAGTAGTTTTATATAGTATTATAAGAGCTGGAATAGAAAAGATAAATTATAATTTAAGTTTAGAAGATAAAGCAATGCTTATGGCTATTCAAATTGGTAAATGTATAGGGTATTCTGAAGTAATAAGAGATTTTAACGGCTTTTCCTGGACAACATTAGAGGGCGAAATAGAAAGTTTGGATTGTAACATTGTGTACACTAATTTAATTTATCTTCTAGGAGAAAAAGTTATTTCTAATATTAATTCTTCTAATATAGGTCAACTTAAAGAAAAAATAGATAAAGAATTATACAAAAATATTCAAAAAATAGCGCTAAGATTTTATTTATCTTATGATGAAAAACAAAACAAAATTTTTGAAGAAAACCTAAGAAATGATAAAAAGACATTAGAAGATATGAATGATCAAAAAAAATTTATTGAAAATATAAGCAACAATAAAAAGAAAATGTTATTTAGAATAAAAGAGATAGATGAAACATTAAATAATCCTGAGGATTTAAGAAAAGAATATTTAAATAAAAATAAATCTTTACCAAATGAAGAAAAGATTTTTAGTATTAGTCATTATGAAGAAATCTTGCAAAAAGAAAGAAAAGATTTATTAGAAGAAATAGAGAAAAGCAATAAATACCAAAATCCAATAGAGTATGTAAAGATAAAAGGTGATTTAGAAAATAAAATAAATTATTATGATGATTTAGAAAAGATAGATTTAAAAAATATAGAAGAAAAATTTTTGGAAATTTTTAAACAAAAAATAGAAAAAGAAGATATAAAAGAAAAAGTACTGGATTATTTGTACGAAATTAGATATTTAAAATATTTACCAATAGATAAGTCAAAAGTATTAAAGGACATAATTAGTTTTGAAGATATAGAAAAGGTGATGATTAATAAAGGTTTAAACTTGAATTTAATTACACCAATTTCAAACAATAAGGATACAGATTATCTTTTACTGAAGAGTATTTTTAATACTAAAAATATTAATTTAGAAGATTTATGTATAAAATTAGTAGTAAAAGATGGAAAATTGGAATCTCAAATTTATGATGGAGATATTTTAGATAGTACAAATTATATAAACCTTCAAAAAGGAAGTAGTGTACAAATAAGAAAAACTAAAAAAGTAAAAATTTTTAACTAAATAAATAATTATAAAAAGTATATAAGTTATAAAATATTAAAAATACAAAGATGGAAAGATTCTTAAATTAATTATAAACGAAAGGATATAAAAAGATAATATGAAAATTACATTTTTGGGGGCAACTCAAACTGTTACAGGATCTAATTTCTTAGTTGAGGGTGCTGGAAAAAGATTTTTAGTAGACTGTGGTTTACATCAAGGAAAATATGAAGAAGAATTACTTAATGATGAACCTTTTGATTATGATGTAAATAGTATTGATTTTATGCTTCTTACACATGCTCATATTGATCATTCAGGAAGAATACCAAAACTATATAAAGAAGGATATAGAAATCCAATATATGCAACAAAAGCTACTTGCGATTTATGTAGTATAATGCTTCCAGATAGTGGACATATACAAGAAACAGAAAATGAAATAAAAAATAAAAAGAGAAAAAGAAATGGACAAAAACCTATAGAACCACTTTATACAGTAGAAGATGCAGAAAATTCTATGGAGGTATTTAGAGAAATTGAATATGATAAAATAGTTCAAATAGATCCTAATATTTCAGTAAGATATAATGATGCAGGACACATGCTTGGTTCAAGTATTATAGAAGTATGGATAACAGAAAATAATGAAACTAAAAAGATAGTTTTTAGTGGAGACATAGGAAATAATGATATACCTCTTTTATCAAGTCCTACAATGATTGAGAGTGCAGATTATTTAGTAATGGAGTCAACTTATGGAGATAGACTTCACCTAAAAAATGATAAAAAGGCTTCAATGTTTTTGGATGTAGTTTCAGAAACCTTAGATAATGGTGGAACTGTTGTTATTCCATCATTTGCAGTTGGTAGAACTCAAGAAATATTATTTGAATTAGACAAAATAAAAGAACAAAGAAAAAATGATGAAGCATTTGCAAAAGAATATGACACTTTAATGAAGGCAAAAGTATATGTAGATAGCCCTCTTGCTACATCAGCAACTGAAGTTTTTGAAAAAAATATGGATTTGTTTAAACCAGAAGTTCAAGAATTTATAAAAAGAGGAGATAATCCATTAGACTTTCCAGGACTTACATTTACTCAGTCTGTAGAAGAATCAAAGGCATTAAATATGTCTACAGAACCTTGTATTATAATTTCTGCTAGTGGAATGTGTGATGTTGGAAGAATAAAGCATCATTTAAAACATAATATATGGAATCCAAAAAGTACAATATTGTTTGTTGGATATCAAGCACCAGGAACTTTAGGTAGAAGAATAGTAGATGGAGAAAAAAAAGTAAAAATATTAGGGGAAGAATTTGCTGTAAAAGCTAGAATTGAATATATAGAAGGATATTCAGGACATGCAGACCAAGAATGGCTTTTGAATTTTGTGTATTCTTTTAATAGTAAAATGCCAAAACATATATTTTTAGTTCATGGTGAACCAAATGCACAAGAAACTCTAAAAAATAAAATAGAGGAAAATACCGGCATAGGAGTTACAATTGCCAAATATGGTGAAGAATACGCACTAGACGAAAACTTAAATAAAGTTCAAGTTTGTAAAAATCCAGTTGAAAAACAATATAGAAGAATTGAAATTATAGATAAAATGCAAGCACTAGAAGATGAAATAGAAGAAATGAAACATAGTTTGAAAGAGAATATTAGATTATCTTCAAGTCAAGATGTAGATATGTTAAAATTAAATAATAAAGTAAATGACTTAAGAAAACAAATAATAGAAATTATGAAAAATAAATAAGGGAGAGTAGCAAATGAAGAAAAAATATTATAATGATGCTTTTGTAGGAAATAAAGATATTATAGCAAGTTTTAGTAGATATGGAGAATTATTAAGATTATATTATCCATCTCCAGATTATATGCAATATTCAGATTATTATCATATAGGTGTGAAGATAAATGATTCTAATATAATTTATCTTCACAATGATGTAAATAATAAGTATAAACAATATTATGAACCATGTACAAATGTACTTAATACAGAAATAGAAAATACATATTTTAAATTAAAAGTAATTCAGACTGATTGTGCTATGATTAATCAAAATATATTATTAAAAAAATATACTTTTTCTAATGAAAATACAATAGATCTAGACTTGAATTTTTTAGTTCATTCTAAAGTATTTTCATCATATAATAATACAGCAGGTGGAGTAATTGTAAATGATAGTCTAGTACAATATAGCCACAATTATACTTGTGCAACTTTTTCAAAAGAAAAATTATTGAGCCACCAAATTAATAATGTAGAAGGCACTATTAATTCAGGAAGTGTATATGATAAAGATTATATAGGAATGAGTGCAGATTCTGCAATTAGTTATAATTTGGGAACAATAAAACCTGGAGAAAAAAGAGAATTTTGCCTATATATTTATATTTCTTCTGGAGAAACTAGTTTAAGTCAAATAGAGGAAGAAATAAATAAGATAAGAAGATTAGATGTAAATAAAGAAATAGAAAAAGTAATTAAGCATTGGAAGAAATTTGTGGCTGATCATGATACACTAAAACTTAAATTAGATGGTTCAGAATATATGAATAAAATATTACAAATATATAGAAGAACAATTCTTCTTTCAGCACTTTTAATAAATGAAAAAACAGGAGGAATTTCAGCATCTTTAGAAGTTGATGAAGAAAGAGATAAATGTGGAAGATATGCATATTGCTGGCCTAGAGATGGTGTATATGTATATAATGCCTTAGATTATATTGGCTTTGGAAATATGACAAAGAAATTTTATGATAACTTTTTAAAGAAAACTCAAGAGAAAAATGGAATGTGGGAACAAAGGTTTTATACAGATGGAAGACTAGCTCCTTGCTGGGGATACCAAATAGACGAAACCGCTGTTGTTATATCTGGAGCATTTAGACATTATCAGCATATGATTAAATTTACAGGAAAAAAAGACAAAAAGTTTCTAAAAGATAATATGCGCATGTTTGAAAAGGCTGTCGATTTCTTAAAAAAATATATGAATAATATTTTAGAAAAAGAAGAAAAAGAAGATCTAGTTAGAATTGAATTAGAAAAAGATTATGATTATAAAAATAAAGACGAGATTTATAAACATTTAAGCTATGACTTATGGGAAAATACAGAAGGAATTCATTTATATTCATTAGCAGCAATATATGGAGCATTTGATTATATGATAAAAATCTATGATGAAGTAAATGAACTTTATGATAAAAATAGATTAAAACAAGATGACATATTAAAAGAAAAGAAAATCTTAGAAGAATATAAAAGGGAAACAAAACAATATATATTAGATAACTTAGTAGATAAACAAAGAAATGTTTTACTAAGAAATACTAATGATAGAAAAATAGATATTAGTATTTTAGGAGTAATATATCCATTTAAATTATTTAGCCCTAAAGAAAAAATTGTACAAAATACAATAGAACAGATTAATTTAAACTTAAGAACATATTCTGGTGGATATTTAAGATACCAAGATGATGGATATATTGGTGGAGTACATCCTTGGATAATTGCAACTGCTTGGATGGGACTATATTATAAAGCTATAGGAGATACAAAAAGGGCAAATGAATCATTAAACTTTATTGTACAAAGTGCAACAGAACATGGATTTTTAGCAGAGCAAGCAAATAGTGACCTTAATGAAAGATGGGTAATTGGTCTTGCATGGTCACATGCAATGTTTATAGATTTGCTTATGTATTTAAAAAATATGCAATTTTAGTAAAATTATAAACAATAAAAAATAGATTGAAATAATAAAAAGTTAAATAAACAATATAAAAAACAGTATAAAAGAGAGGATTTTTAATGGCTAAAGTAAAAACAATTTTTGTATGTAGCTCGTGTGGATATGAATCACCAAAATGGCTTGGTAAATGTCCTGCTTGCAATGAATGGAATACGTTTTATGAAGAAAAAGAACAAAAAAGTATAACACAAGACGGCAAAACAAAAGAAGCTTCAAAACCAAGATCATTAAATACTGTAGAGGGAAAAGAAGCCATTAGAATAGAAACAGGGTATACAGAATTAGATAGAGTACTAGGCGGAGGTTTAGTTAAAGGCTCTTTAGTTTTAGTAGGAGGAGAACCTGGAATAGGAAAGTCAACACTAATACTGCAACTTTGTAATAAACTAAGTAATGACGGAAAAGTATTATATGTTTCAGGAGAAGAATCTGCAGAACAAGTAAAATTAAGATCAGATAGACTTTCTATTTCAAGTGATAATATTATGTTTTTAGGAGAAACAGATATAGATAATATAGAAAATGAAATTACTAATATGAATCCAAAACTAGTTGTAATTGATTCTATACAAACTATGTATTCTAGTGAAATAACTTCTGCTCCTGGAACTGTAAGCCAAGTAAGAGAAATTACATCAAGGATTATGAGAGTATGTAAAGAAAATCAAATAACTACAATAATTATAGGGCATGTAACTAAAGATGGGAATATTGCTGGACCTAGAGTTCTTGAACATATGGTAGATACTGTTTTATATATAGAAGGAGAAAGATATTTCTCATATAGAATTGTAAGGACAGTAAAAAATAGATTTGGTTCTACAAATGAGGTTGGAATGTTTGAGATGAGAAATGAAGGAATGTGCGAAGTTACAAATCCTTCATCGATCTTAATTTCGGAAGGAAACGAAAAATATTCAGGTTCTGTTATAATTTGTACTATTGAAGGAACTAGACCTCTTTTGATAGAGGTTCAAGCACTTACTACTATGAGTGTATATGGAATACCTAAAAGAACATCTAGTGGTATAGATTTTAATAAATTAGCTCTTTTAATTGCTGTACTTGAAAAAAGAGCAAATTTAAGTTTGGGTAATCAAGATGTGTATTTAAATGTAGTAAGTGGAATGAGAATAACAGAACCAGCAGTAGATTTAGGAGCTTTAGCTGTTGTAGCATCTAGTTTTAAAAATATAAGTATACCAAAAGATATAGTTTTAATTGGAGAAGTAGGTTTAACTGGAGAGGTAAGAAGTGTTAACTTAATAGATAAAAGGTTAAAAGAAGTAGAAAGATTAGGGTTTAAAAGATGCATTATACCAGAAAATAACAAAAAACTCTTGAAAGATAAGTATAATTTAGATATAATAGGCGTTAGAAATATAAATGATGCTTTAAAAGCATTAGGTATAAAATAGCATTTTAGGAGTTGAGCATATATGGCAATTAAAGAAAATGACTTTATTGATATTTTAAAATTAATAGCACCAGGAACAGCTATTAGAGAAGGTTTAGATAATATTTTAAAAGCGAAAACAGGAGCTTTAATTGTAATAGGTGAAAATAAAGAAGTAATGGAAACTGTAGATGGTGGATTTA
>CALXPX010000012.1 GCA_944390305.1 uncultured Clostridia bacterium | reverse complement strand
AAAAAGTTAGCTACATATGTAAGTAAACTAATATTAGAAATTTGCACATTAGAAAGTACCCATAATATAATTCCAGCAGGAACTGCTACTGATAAAGCTCTTCCTAATACAAATAAGATTCTATCTACTAAAGAATGAATTAGAATTTTTCCGATTTGAGGTTTCCTATATGGTGGAAGTTCTAATAAAGTGCAATCAGTAGAACCTTTTAATATAGTTTTAGATAATATATATGATACTAAAAAAGTAAATGCTATTCCTATGCATATAACTAAGAAAACTATAAATGTAGATATAAGGCTAGATTTTAGAGTTTCACCAGAGTAAATGGCACCACTAAAAAATATTGTAGCAATTGTAATTAAAAAAGGAAATCTTCCATTACAAGGTACAAAGCTATTAGTTAGAATTGCAATTAATCTTTCTCTTTTAGAACTTATAATTCTACAACCAATAACTCCAGCAGCATTACACCCAAATCCCATACACATTGTAAGCGCTTGTTTACCAGAAGAACAGCATTTTTTAAAACATTTATCTAAATTAAATGCAATTCTTGGCAAGTATCCTAAATCTTCTAATAAAGTAAATAGAGGAAAGAATATTGCAAGTGGTGGAAGCATAACACTTATAATCCATGTTACAGTTTTATATATTCCATCAAAAAGTAAAGAAAGTAACCAAGAAGGTGTATTAATATGCACAAAAATATTTTTTAACCATGGTTCAATATTAGCAAATAAGTTAGACAAAAGTTCAGATGGATAATTAGCTCCTACTATTGTAATCCAAAAAATTAAACAGAAAAATAAAATCATAATAGGAATTCCGAATTTTTTTGATGTTAAAATTCTATCAATTTTTTTGTCTCTTTCATTGTAATTAATATTTTTTATAATACATACTTCTTGAGTTATATAATGAGCCTTTTTGAATACCTCAGATAAAAAATCTTTTTCATTTTCTTTAGGCTGTATTTTATTTGGAGAAAAACATAATTTGCCTTCACATGCATCATGTAAAGTATTTAAAAGATTAGTTAATGTTTTCTTTTTCTTTGCAATAGTACCTACTACTGGAATTCCTAATAAATTTGAAAGTTTTTCTATATTAACACTAATTCCTTTTTTTCTTGCTTCATCTAATAGATTTACACAAACAATTACTTTATCTGTTAAATTCATTATCTGAAATACTAAATTTAAATTTCTTTCTAAACATGTAGCATCTACTATAACTAAAGTAACATTTGCTTTTCCAGAATTAATATAATTTCTTGCAATTTTTTCTTCCTCAGAATCTGCTATTAAAGAATAAGTTCCAGGAATATCTACTAATAGATATTTTTTATTTTTATAATTACATATTCCAGCAGCATTTTCAACAGTTTTACCAGTCCAATTTCCAGTATGTTGATGCATACCAGTAAGACTATTAAATATAGTAGATTTACCGACATTAGGATTTCCTGCTATTGCTACTATATAATCAACATCTTTAAAATCTTCTATATTAGATATAACCTTTTTTCCAGTAGAGTTTTTAGATAATCCCATAAATACCTCCTGTCTAATGATATGAGGAATGTTTGTACTAATATAACTGTATATTGAAATAAAAAAATGAATGTGTTATATTATAAAAAACAAAAGAAAGGGGAATGAAATGGATAAAAAAATAAAATCAAAAAGGAAGTATGTAGGAAAACTAATATTCATAATTTTAGCATTAATACTAATTATATTTTTTATATCAATATTTAGAAAAGTAATAATCCTAAGTAAAATAAGTGGAATTACAATAGGATATACTAATCAAGATAATTTTTATGGAGAAATGTATACATATGAAAATAAAAATTTTAGTGTAATTAAAACATATAAGCTAAATGGTAATTACCTTACAACTATTTCTCTATATTCAAATGGAGATGAAGAAAATAGAAAGATTACAATGTATAAAAATGGTGATGATGAGTTAAGTTTAATAGAAGTAGGGGATAGTAAAACTGTACTGAATAATGATGATACTCTTTCAGTAAATGGAAGCTTAATTAATTCATATAATTACCAAAATAGTATATGGGAAAGAATAAAACTTTCTTTAGTTTTTAAAATAACTAAGCAAGAAATGAATTCAAAAGAATGTTATTTATTAGAAAGTAGCAAATGGAAAATATACATAGATGCAAATACTGGTCTACTAGTAAGAGAAGAACAGAATAGCTATGTTAGAGATTATTATTATGAAGTAAATTCAGTAAGTAAAGAAGATTTGAAAAAACCAGATACAACAGGTTTTAAAGAAGCAAGATAGAAAACTAAAAAACGATTTAATTTAGGAGATTTTTTTACAAAACATAAGTTTGATAAAAAATAAAAAAATTTTAAAAAAACTATTGACAAGTAAAAAATAAAATAGTAAAATTAAAATCGAACAGAAGTTCAAAGAACAAATAACCAAACAACCAACCCTAAATTAGTCTTGAAGGAGGAACTAGTATGAAAGAGATAAAATATGAAAATAAAACAATTGCATATACAGTAAATAAGGCAAAGGTTAAAAATTTTTATATATCTATACAAAATGGTGAAGTAGTAATTAAAGCACCTTGGTATGTTACTAGTTCTCAAATTCAGGATGTAGTAGAGAGTAAAAGACAATGGATAATGCAAAAATTGCAAGAATACCAAACCTCACCAAGAAAAGTAAAAGATTATGCAGATGGTGAAAGATTTCAAATATTAGGAGAGAGTTATTTCTTAAATATTTATTACAAAGATATTAATAATGCAATTTTAAATGTTGAAAATGGAAAAATAGTTGTTATCCTACCTTTTAGATATGCAGACGAAGATAATACAGAACAAATTAAGAAAATGATAGATAAAATGTATTATATGATTGCAGAAAAAGAAGTTGAAGCTGCAATGGAAAAAACAAGAAAAATGGTAGGACTAGCTCCAGAGGAATATAGAATAAAGAAAACAAAATCTGTATGGGGAAGCTGTTCTTCTAATAAGAAGATAACAATTAATCAAAACCTAATGATGTATAGCAGAAAGGCTATAGAATATGTAGTATTACATGAAGTATGCCATTTAAAATATATGAACCATTCTAAAAGTTTTTGGGCAATGGTAGAAAAATACATGCCAGATTATAAAGAAGCAGAAAAAGAGTTGAAAAAATAAATATAAAAAAATGAAATAAAGAGGGTTACCTCTTTATTTTTGCTTTTCTATAAAAATTTTACTAGCGTCTTCATTTCTAATAGCAATTATGTTTCCTCTAAATTCATAAGCTATAGGATCTCCAAATGGACTAGAAAAAATAGGAGAGATGATTGTATTTTCAAGTAGGCCTAAATCATACAATCTTCTAGTTATTTTTTCATTACAATTTATTTTTTTTACATTTCCTATTTGATTTAATTTTAATTGATTTAAAGTTATAAGCATAAATTTACCTTCCTATATAATTATTTTATGCAGTAATTGACATATAAGTTTATATGTTTTAAAATTGTTATAGAAAATTTTAAGTTTAGAAAGGAATAAAAATAATGAGTAGACAAAGAGGATTTGAAATAGCAAAAGGATGGGAAAATAAAAATATTAATCTTCCTAAGAGAACAACAAAATATGCTGCAGGATATGATTTTGAAGCTGCAGAAGATGTAATTGTTCCAAGTTTTAAGAAAGGAATGGCACCAACTTTAATAAAAACTGGAATTAAAGCATATATGATGGAAGATGAAATGTTATGTTTATACAATAGAAGTTCTAATCCAAAGAAAAAAGGACTAGTTTTAGCAAATAGTGTTGGAATTATAGATAAAGATTATTATGGAAATGAAGATAATGATGGGCATATTATGTTTGCTGTTTGGAACTTTAAAGACGAAGATGTAAAAATAGAAAAAGGTGAAAGAATTGGGCAAGGAATTTTCCAAAAATATTTAATAGCAGATGATGATGAAGCAGAAGGAACAAGAATAGGTGGATTTGGTTCTACATCTAAATAGCTAAAAAGAAATATGAGACATAAGAATTAACTTATGTCTTTTATAATTAAAGGAGGTTTTTATGAAATTATTAATTGTTTCAGATATACATGGGTCTGGATATTATGCAGATAAAATAAAAAAATTAGTAGAAGAGGAAAAACCAGACAAACTTATTTTATTAGGTGATTTATATTATCATGGACCTAGAAATATACTTACAAAAGAATATAATCCAATGCATGTATGTGAAATATTAAATTCACTTAAAGATATTATTTTATGCACTAAAGGAAATTGTGATGCAGAAGTGGATGAAATGATATCTGAATTTAAAATGGAAGATGAAATTGAAATGGTTGTAGAAAATAATGTTGTAATTTTTACACATGGTCATAAGTATAACATAAATAATCTTCCAAAGAAAAATATTGATGTATTAGTTTATGGGCATTTTCATACAGGTTTTATAAAAAGTCAAGACGGAATATTATTTTTAAATCCTGGTTCTATATCTCTTCCAAAAGAGAATACAAAACATAGTTATATTATTTGGGATAAAAATGAAATTTTATTAAAAGATGTAGATGGAAATGTAATAGAAAAGAGAATATTAGGGTAATATATTCATAAGAATTAGGAGGAAATCTTATGAAAAAAATTTTGTATAATGCTAATGTAATAACTATGGAAGATGAGCTATACTCTGAAGCTATTTTAATAGAGAATGGAATTATAAAAGGTGTTGGAACAAATGAAGAAATATTAGATAAAAAAGAAGAAAATACAGAAGTAATAGATATGAATAAAAAAACTATTCTGCCAGCTTTTATTGATTCGCATAGTCATTTTTCAGCAGTTGCTAATTCATATATGCAACTGCAATTAAATGATTGCACGTCTTTTGATGAAATAAGGAATAAAATTACTAATTATATAAATCAGAATGGTATTAAAGAAAATGAATGGATAATAGCAAGTGGATATGACCATAACAACTTAAAAGAATATATGCATCCTAAAAAAGATTTTTTGGACTTATGTGCACCTAATAATCCATTAGTTCTTCAGCATCAATCAGGACATGTTGGAGTTTTTAACACTAAAGCATTAGAAATGTTAGATGTAAAAGACAGTGCAAATTCACCAGAAGGTGGGGTAATAGAAAAAACAAACGGAAAGTTAACTGGTTATATGGAAGAAGCTGCTTTTGTCAAATATTTAAAAATGGTGCCAATGCCTGATATAGAGAAAATCCTTAAAGGATATAAGCAGGCACAAAATAAGTATTTATCATATGGAATTGCTACAGTACAAGAAGGATATATGTCAAAAGAACTTCTTCCTTTATATAAAGCTTTATTAAATGCAAATATTTTAAAAATAGATTTAGTAGGTTATCCAGATTTAGACAGTATAGAAAAATTTAAAAAAGAATTTTCTAAGTCATACAAAAATTATGATAAACATTTTAAAATTGATGGTATAAAGATGATATTAGATGGATCGCCTCAAGGAAAAACTGCATGGATGAAAAATCCATATATAGGAGATAAAGAATATAAAGGGTATCCTAGTATGAGGCATGAAGATGTAATAAAAAATATAATATATGCTAAGGATAATAATTGTCAAATACTAGCTCATTGTAATGGCGATGCTGCAGCAGAAGAATTTATTCATTCTTGCATGGAGGTAGGAGATGTAAAAAATATAAGACCAGTTATTATTCATGCACAATTAATAACTTTTGAGGAATTAAAAGAAGCGAAAAAATTAGGACTTATTCCTTCATTTTTTATAGGTCATGTATATTACTTTGGAGATACTCATATAAAAAACTTTGGATTAGATAGAGCCTGTAAAATAAGCCCAGTAAAAAGTGCTATAAATAATAATATGATTTATACACTTCATCAAGATTCCCCTATAATAGAACCAAATATGCTTGAAAGTGTATGGATTAGTGTAAAAAGACAAACTAAAACTGGCAAAATTTTAGGAGAAGATGAAAGCATAAGTATATTAGATGCACTTAAAGGAATTACTATTAATGCTGCTTATCAATATTTTGAAGAAGATATAAAGGGAAGTATTAAAAAAGGCAAATTAGCAGATCTTGTTATTTTAGATAAAGATCCTTTAAAAGTACAAATTGATGAGATAAAAGATATAAAAATACTTGAAACTATAAAAAATGGTGAAATATTGTATAAATATTAGAAAATACTTGAATTATGAAAAAATAAGCAATATAATGTAATTGCATCCGAATATAGACTAGATAATATATTATCTGGAGGGATTTTTATGGGATCGAGAAATTGGCAACCTTATGTTGATCTTAGTACTCAGTGTAATACTGTCACAGGTTCTTGTCATTTAGGTGTTGCAAAATTTCCAAATGGAGACACAATGAAATTTATAATTGATTGTGGATTATTCCAAGGAGGAGAAGGTGAAATATATAATAGTAAGTTAACCTTTTCTGCAGAACAAATCGATTTTGCAGTTGTGACACACAACCATGTGGACCATACGGGGCGGTTTCCTCTATTAACTAAAAATGGTTTTAGAGGAAAGATTTATACAACTGAAGATACAAAGGTATTAATTCCTTTGGCATTAGGAGATTCTTGTAAGGTTTTGAAAGATCTTTCAAAACGGAATCACGTTAAACCTCTTTATTCAGAATCTAATGTTGAGGGTTCTCTAAATCAAGTGGTAAGCATCAGAATGAGGCAAACAGTATATGTTAATAAGTATACTAAAATAACTCTTTTTGATAACGGACATCTAATTGGCGCTGCCATTGTGCTTGTCCAAATTAGCTATCCTGGTTATGAGGACATCAATCTGTTATTTATGGGAGACTATAATAACAAAAATATCTTCTTAGATTTGCAAGGAGTTGATGATTGGGTTAAAGATTTGAATTTGACTATTGTCACAGAAGCAACTTATGGTAATATGAATTCATATGAAATGCATGAGTGCTTTAGGGACAACATTGAAAAGTGTATAAGATATGGTGGAACAGCTGTTGTACCGGTGTTTTCTCTCGGACGTGCTCAGGAAATCTTATATAAGATGCAGGAATTCCAAAAAGAAGGTATGCTAGATAGGAATATTCCAGTACGTTTTGATGGAAAACTTGGAATTAGGTACACTCACCTTTTTACAAGTGGAGCTTTGCACATTAAAGAGGAAATGAGAGACTTTCTACCACAAAATCTAACTTTCGTTGACAAAACCACAAGAGATTCAGTTCTAAAATACTCAGATTCTCAAATTATTCTTACAACTTCAGGAATGGGCAGTTATGGTCCAGCGCAAATATATATTCCTGAATTTATAAGAAGACCGAATTCACTTATTCATTTTACCGGTTATACAGCACCAGATACTTTAGGAGGCAAACTTAAGAGTGCAGGGATTGGTGAAAAAGTTGAAATGAATGGACTGTTTATAAAGAAAGCTGCAGAGGTAGAATATACCAATGAATTTTCGGCTCATGCTAAAGCTGATGAAATAATAGCTTTTTTGAAACAGTTTAGAAAATTGAAACTTACTTTGGTAACTCATGGCGAAGAATACGCAAAAGATGCTCTAGCTAACAGGATTTGTTTGGAAGTAAATACCAAAGATGTTGGCATTTTGGATAGGAGGTATGTCTTTAGAATAGGACCATTTGGACTTATCAAAACCCTAACAACTAAATATCTTTAATTTTGTTTCTTTGATGCCTAGCCTTGTCAGATTTTTCTGGCAAGGCTTTTCCTAAAGTATTTATATATAATATTTATATGTAGACATAATTCTGTAAAAATAATATTATATATAAGGGGTGAAATAATGGGAGAATTAAGTTCTATAGAATATGTTATAAAGCCTGGAGATACTTTATATAGTTTGGCAAGAAAATATAACACAACTGTAGAAATGTTAATGAATACAAATTTAGCATTAGAGCCAAATAATTTAAGAGTTGGTCAGAAAATATATATATTTCCAAATACAAATAAAACAATAAGTAACAAAAGAATGCCTTATTAATATAATATAAAAGGAGGTTTTTATGTTACTTGATATAGCAAAAGCAGAAGTAAAAGGAGGTAAAAAGTATCCTAGAATAAGAGGAATAGTTAATTTTAGGCAAACCTCAAAAGGAGTATTAATTACTGCTAAAATATATAATTTGCCTACAACTATTGGAAAATGTAATAAAAGAATATTTGGTTTTCATATTCATGAAGGGACGTCTTGCAGTGGAAATGATAAAGATGAATTTGCAGATTCTAAAGCACATTATAATCCTGGAAACTGTAATCATCCACATCATGCAGGGGATTTACCTCCACTTTTTGAAAATAAAGGTTATGCGTATATGAATTTTTTAACAGATAGATTTTATTTAAAAGATATTATAGGAAAGACTGTAATTATTCATAGTATGCCAGATGATTTTACAAGTCAACCTTCTGGAAATTCAGGAGAAAAAATTGCTTGTGGAATTATTAAAAGATAATAAAATAAGACCTCCTAAAGACTAAAGGGAGGTTTTTATGTATAATATTAATAAAAATGTTTTTAAAGATGAGCTAAAATATAATGGAGAAGTTATTTTAAAATATACTATAGAATATCCACACATTATTGAAGAAAAGTGGATAGAAAGTATAGAAAAATTTAATGTATATAATTATCAAAAGGCCAAGATGCTTAAAAATTTTAGCGAAGGAAAATTATTTCAAGATGCAATAGAGACTTATGAATATAATAAGAAAAATGGATATCCTATTATGGTATATGAAGTATATTCAAGTTTTGAAATAACATATAATACTGAATTTATTGTAAGTTTATATATAGATGATTATATTTTCTCTGGTGGTGCACATGGAAATACTAAAAGGACATCTCAAACATGGGATTTTAGAAGAGGATGTATGATACAACTTAAAAATTTCTTTAAAAATGATAAAAATTATGTATCTAAAATAGTAACAAATATTAATAATTTTATTGAGCAAGATATAGCAAGTGGAAATGATATATATTTTGAAAATTATTGTTGCTTAACTATACAATCTTTTAATGTAGATAACTATTATCTTCAAGATGGAAATATCATTATATATTATCAACAATATGATATAGCACCTTATTCAAGTGGAATATTAACTTTTAAAATAAAGTGTTAGTATAATAGACCATTTTTCTTTGCATATGGAAGAAAGTGGTCTTTTATAGAAGATGAAAGAATATTTGGATTTTCATCTAAACTATACCAATGATATTTTAGTATCTCGTCACTTGTTTTTAATTCTACATCTATATCTTTTTTAGAAATTAAAATATGCATATGGATAATTAAATTATAATCAGAAGTAGCATGTTCAAAAAAATCTAAAACAAGATTAAAATCTTTTTTAGAAATTGTAAAACCAGGAATTTCTTCTTCACATTCTCTTTTAGCTGCGGAATAAATATCTTCGCCATTTTTTACTTTTCCACCAACCAATGTATAAAATCCTCTTGATGTACGAGATTTTGAGACTAATAATTTACCATTTTTTATAAAACATATTCCTACAACATTCATAAAATTTACCTCCTAGATATTGTATATTATAATTATATTATTTATAATAGTAATAGTAAATAAAAATAAGGAGAAATTTATGGAGCATTTTCAAAATACAAAAGAATTAAAAATAGAAGATTTAAGAAAAAGTAATATGTATCCAGAAGATGTAATTGAAAAGATAGAAAATCAAGATTTTTCAGCATTAGAAAATTTGATATCTTCT
The DNA here is from genome assembly GCA_944390305.1 of uncultured Clostridia bacterium. Classification (GTDB taxonomy): domain Bacteria; phylum Bacillota; class Clostridia; order TANB77; family CAG-508; genus CAG-793. Next base: position 8,635 of record CALXPX010000012.1, on the reverse strand, counting down.
AGTGACAGAGAAAATAGAGATTTTATGGAACCACTTTTATATGCTGTAAAAAATGAATATAATACTTATATTATATTTTCTTTCTTGGGCGAAAATTTGCAAAATGATGTAGAGCTTGCCTTAGAAATTATAAAAGAAGAACCTGAATTAATAAAAGGTACACCACTAAGTAAAAATAAACAATTTATGTTAGAGTCAGCTTCTATTAATCCAGAAGTTGTTAAATATATGGCTCCAGAACTAGAGTCAGATAAAACATTTATAGTAGACTTATATAAGAAAAATAATCTAGAAATAACAAGATATATACAAAATAGTAATAGTATAGAAAATTTAATAACAGAAAATAAAGACCTTATTAATGATAAAGCTTTTATGGTTGCGGCGGTTGCAATTGATGCAGAAGCATTAAAATATGCATCTAGTGATCTTAAAAGTGATAAAGAATTTATAGAAAAAGCATGTAAAAATAATCACGAAGTAATTGGATATATAGCAAGTCATACAGATGAATTTCAAAAAGATGGATTAGAAAGTGCAAAAAATGTTTTAGTTGATGTTTCAAGTAATGATGCAATTTCCGGTTTTAAAGGTGAAAGTAATCGTATAAAGGAATTAATTGAAAAGCAAAGTGATAATAATAGCACAAAAGAAGATCTAGAAGCACTCTTAAAAAGGGACAAACAATTACAAAGACATATTAAGTTTTTTGAAAGAATAAAGAATGGAGAAGTAGATCCAGTAAGAGCATACCGTTTAATAAGCAAGGTCTGTGCTAATATAGAACCTAGATATAAAGAACAGATTGAAAATATATTAAGTCTAAATAGTGCAATTGTAAAAAAAGAAAAACAAGAAGATATGGATATAGCAAACTTAAATTCTAAAAAGGCACAAATAACATTAGAGGATATTTCAGATATAACAGGAAGCGTAAAACTTTCACAAGTCGAGGAAGCAACAAAAGATATTAAGGCGCAAGTAATTCAAAAAATAGAAAAAGATATTAATAAAGGTAGTGAAAATCCAGATATAGGAGATAAGTAATTATGAAAGAAGAATTAACATATGAAAAAAGAATTTCTTATACACAAGTGTTAGAAGTTTTAAATAATATGGAAAAAGAAAATGTAGATAAAATACCTATTAAACTAATAGAGTTTTTTGAAAATAATAGTGATAAAGAATATAATTTTAAATTAAAACCAGGTATTTCTTTAAGAAATCAAAATCTCACTGAATATGCCTTAGCTCTATTAGCTATGTTAAATATTAATTATTGGTGTAAAGATGAAAGTGAAAAAAAAGCTTTAATAGATAAATATTCGGAAAATGAACGAAAGTATCAGGAAGAATTAAGAATAAAATATAATCCAGATAATTTATTTAAAAAGAATAATGAAGTAAAAATAAAAGAAAATATAAATAATGATAATTTACCTATAAGATTGACTTGGTATGAAAAGATGATTTCAAAATTAAAAAGTATATTTAGAAAAGACAATATATAAAATTCATACATCAATTATATTAATAAAATAAGAAATTTAGTTGACATATTATTTTTTCGTGATATAATAAATATATATTAAAATAAGGGTAAAAGTAAGTAAGAGAAAAAGTAAAATAAAGGTTACTTATAAGAGAGAACTAGCCTAAGGCTGAAAGCTGGTTTAAGCAAACATATTTGAAAAACTACCTCTTCATACTTCTAGTGAATAAGCTAGACGTTTGGTGCGTTATAACCTATAAATTAAGTGAAATATCCGGGTGGAACCGTGCTATATATGTACCCCAGAGCATAATTATTTATGTTCTGGAGTTTTTTATTCTCAAGAACATAGGAAGGATGGTTTATATGATAAAAATTACTTTAAAAGATGGATCTATTAAAGAAATAGAAAGTGGAATTAGCATTTTAGAGCTTGCAAAATTAATAAGTGAAGGATTAGCAAGAGTGGCAACTTGTGGAAGGGTAGATGGAAAAGTAGAAGATTTAAGATACAAGTTAAATAGTGATTGTAGTGTAGAAATATTGACTTTTGAAAATGATTTAGATGGGAAAAAAGCTTATTGGCATACAACTTCACATATAATGGCACAAGCTGTAAAAAGATTATTCCCAGATACCAAGTTTGCAATAGGACCTTCTATAGATGATGGATTCTATTATGATTTTGATGTATCTAATAATTTTACAGAAGAAGATAAAGAAAAAATAGAAGCGGAAATGAAAAAAATAATAAAAGAAGATTTACCAATTGAAAGATTTTCACTTCCTAAAAAAGAAGCCTTAGAGCTTATGAAGGACCAACCATATAAAATAGAACTTATTAACGATTTAAAAGATGATGAAGAAATTTCTTTTTATAAACAAGGTGAATTTACAGATCTTTGCGCAGGACCACATTTAATGAGTACAGGAAAAGTAAAATCAGTTAAAATATTATCTAATTCTGGAGCTTATTGGAGAGGTGATGAGCATAATAAAATGTTACAAAGAATTTATGGTATTTCTTTTCCTAAAGCAAGTATGTTAGAAGAACATATGCAAATGTTAGAAGAAGCTAAACAAAGAGACCATAGAAAAATAGGTAAAGACTTAAATTTATTTATGACACATAAACTAGTAGGTTCTGGGCTTCCTATGTATCTACCAGATGGAGCAACAGTAAGAAGACTATTAGAAAGATATATTCAAGATAAGGAAATAAAACTAGGATATCATCATGTATATACACCATCTTTAGCTAATACAGAATTATATAAAATTAGTGGGCACTGGGACCATTATAAAGATGATATGTTTCCTATCATGAAAATGGATACAGAAGAAATGGTATTAAGACCTATGAATTGTCCTCATCATATGCTTATATATAAAAATTCACTTCATTCATATAAAGATTTACCAATAAGAATAGGTGAACTTGCTCATGATTTTAGATATGAAGCTAGTGGTAGTGTTTGTGGACTAGAAAGAGTACGCGAAATGTGCCAAAATGATGCACACCTTTTTGTAAGACCTGACCAAATAAAAGATGAAGTCGGAAGAGTTTTAAAATTAATTGAAGAGGTATATCAAAAAGACTTTGGGTTCCCAGCTTCAAATTTTAAATATAGATTATCTTTAAGAGATAAAAATAATAAAGAAAAATATATAGATAATGATGAAATGTGGGAAACAGCAGAAAGTCAACTTCGTGAAATTTTAACAGAATTAGGAATAGAATTTTATGAAGCAGAAGGAGAAGCTGCATTTTATGGACCAAAGATAGATATACAAATAAAAACAGCATTAAATCATGATATAACTATTCCAACTTGTCAGTTAGATTTTGCTCTTCCAGAAAGATTTGAATTAACATATATAGGAGAGGATGGAAAAGAGCATAGACCTGTAGTAATACATAGAGCAATATTAGGTTCATCAGACAGATTTATGGCATTTTTAATAGAAGAAACAAAAGGTGCATTTCCATTATGGCTTGCTCCAAAACAAGTTAAAATTCTACCTATTACAGACGGTCATGTAGAATATGCAAAGAAAATAGAAAAGCAATTATTAAATTTAGGTATAAGAGTAGAAGTAGATGATAGAAACGAAAAAACAGGATACAAAATTAGAGAGGCACAATTGTCTAAAGTACCTTATATGTTAATTGTTGGAGATAAGGAAATTGAAAATAATGCAGTGTCTGTAAGAGATAGAAAGCAAGGTGACTTAGGTCAAATAAAGGTTGATGAATTTTTAGAAAAAATTCAAAAAGAAGTTAAAGAATATAAATAATAAATTTTATGAATAATATAATAATGCAAATGATAAAAAAGTAACTTTGATATATTTTATAAAAAACTAATGAAAAGGAGGATAGTATGAATAAAACGATAAGAGCTAAAAATATTGAAAAAAAAGAACAAGGAATAACTTTGATAGCTTTGGTTGTAACAATAATTGTGCTATTAATATTGGCAGCAGTAGCAATAAATTTAAGCATAGGAAGTAATGGAATATTTACAAGAGCACAAAATACAACAGATAAATATGAAGAAGCAAGTATAAATGAACAAAAAGAAATGAACCAAGTAACAGATGTATTGGATAATTATATAAGAAAAGTAGAGGGAGTAACAATACCAAAAGGATTTTATTATGTAGGAGGAACAAAAGCAGAAGGAATAGTAATACCTGATAGTAAAGAAGATGAAAATAAATACTCAAAAGAAAAATATACAGATCAAGCAAATATACCTGGAGATGGTTTAATTGGAAACCAATTTGTATGGGTTCCTGTAGAAAAAGAAGATGAATTTGAGAGATATTCAAGTTATTATAATGAAAGAATTCAAGAAATTTCATATTTTCATGAACCTTCACAGGAAGGATATAGATATCCAAATGAATTAGAAGAATATAATCTCATGAAGCAAAGTGTAGAGGATCATAAGGGATTTTATGTAGCAAGATATGAAGCAGGAAAAGAAAATATAGATGGAATAGATACAGTAGTAAGTAAAAAAGGAGCAACTGTATGGAATAATATAGCATGGGGAGACAGCATGACAGAAATAGGAAATACTGGAGCAGTAGCAAAGGCTAAAGGAATGTATACAGATAAAAGCAAATATAATGTAACAAGTACTTTAATATATGGAGTACAATGGGATGCAATAATGTTATGGATAGACCAAAATTATAAGACATCAAGTTGTGATATGATAAATTCATATGTAGCAAATTCAACGGGAAAAGGTAACTATAACGAAGATGTAAATACAAATAAATGGAAAGGAAATGTTACTATTTGTGGCTCAAGTGAAAGTTATAAAGTAAAAAACATATACGACTTAGCAGGAAACATTGCTGAATGGACAATGGAAGCTTCATTAACTGATCAACGCATTAGTAGAGGTGGATATTATGCAAACACAGGGGTGTATGCACCAGTATCAATTAGGGATAATGAAATACCAGACAGTAATGACTATGCTACATTAGGATTTCGAGTAGCTTTATATTTATAGAGAATTTAATATAAAGTTGCAATATGAAGCAAAAATGCTTATGTTTAAATTATTAAAAATAGTATTTTACAAAAAATACTATTTTTTCTTTTTCTTAAATGATATAATGTAAAAAACTAAGGAGGAAAGATGGAGTATAGTAAATTAGGAAAAGAATTAGAAATATATACAACAGTAGATTATATAGGAAAGGGATTCCCTATTATTCTACCAAATGGTGCTAAAATGATTAAAATTTTAAGAGATATGGTAGAAGATGAAGAAGAAAAAAGAGGGTATATGATAGTAAGAACACCTAGTGCATCTAGAGCAGAAATATATATGATAGAAGATAGATGGGAACTAGAGAAAAAGGAAATTTTTACAATAGAAGCGGAAGAAGAAGCAAATTCTATAGTATTAAGACCATATGTAAGACCATTCCATTGTAGTATGTATTCTACAAAACAACATAGTTATAAAGAATTACCTATAAAATATAGTGAAACATCTACAGTATTTAGAGATGAACCTACAAGTAAAATAAGAGGACTTACTTGCATGAGACAATATTCTTTTTCAGATGCTAGTATTTTTTTGACTATTGAACAGTTAGAAAAAGTCCTTAAAGAATCTGTAGAATTAGAAGAATTATTTATGAATAAATTAGGTCTTAATGTTGAATTTAGAATTTCAAATTGGAATGATAAACAAAAAGAGGAATATATAGGTACAATTAAAGAATGGGATACATGTATTAATGCTATGAAAAAGGTTCTAACAGAAAAAAATATAAATTTTATAGAAAATAATGATGCGAAAATGTATGGACCGAGTATACAAGTATTTTATAATGGAAAGCTTCTTGCTAAAATAGAGATAGACTTTGAGATAACACATAGATTTGATCTTAAATATACAGATAAAGATGGATTAGAAAAATTTCCTTTATATATTCATAGACAAGATTTAGGCAGTTATGAGAGCATGCTTGCAATTTTAATAGAAAAGTATCAAGGAGAATTTCCTACATGGCTTGCGCCAGTTCAATGTATGATTATTCCGGAATTAGATGAATATATAGATTATGCAAATCAAATGAAAGAAAATTTAAGAGAAAGAAGAGTAAGGGTTTCAGTAGATTTCACAGATAAAAGTGTTGAAGAAAAATTAAAAAAGGCAAAATTATTTAAAATTCCATATATTGTTTTAATTGGAAAAAAAGAATATAATAATAATGAAATTTTAGTTATAAGATATGGCAAGGAAGAACCTAAAAAATATACAATGGAAGAGGTAATAGAAAAATTTGAAAGGAGAAAATAAGACTATGAGAAATGATGTGCTGGAATATATAGGACTAGATTTAGAAAATATACCTAAAAAATTATTACAAAAAAGTCAGATTCATTTAAATAGTTATACTGGGTCAAATACTTATAAAGTATATGATTATATTTCAGTACATGATTTAGAAATATTAATAACTCCACTAGATAGAACAGCAGAATTAAAAGACAGATATAAACTTTCAAAGCCACTTTATGAATACTTGACTACAGATGATAGAAAAATAAAAGAAATATTCGTAAATGTATTAGAGTCAGCTAGTGTTTATGAAATAAAAAAACTTGAAACTTTGCAAGAAAAATTAAATAAAAAAATTCCAGATTTAGTAAAATATGATAAAAATTATTTATGGCAAATCTATTATTCAGAAGAAGAAAAAAAATATTTTATGTTATTTCCAGCTAATGAAGGGGAGACATCAGTTCTTTTTTACATAATAAAGAAAAAATTGGAAAAAGAGGATACTAAGATCTTTGTTCCAATTAGCAGATTAGATTATTCAGAAAGTATATTATCTTTAGAAGAAATAAATGATATAGAAAATTATATTTGGCTTTTTACAAATGAATGGCCTAATATTTATGAAGTATGCAAAAATGAGTTGTATATCACAGGAAAGACTAAGATTAATAATATTTTTGATAGTTATTATAGAAATATATATAAGTCCAAAGAAAAAGCAAAGGAATTTTATATGCTTTTAAAAGCACTTTTTATATTAACTACAGAAACAAATTATAGATATACTTTTAAACCATATGTTAATAATTTGGGAGAATTAGAATTAAAATATGAGAATATAAATATAAATGCATCTAATTTATCAGATTTTGTGGATAACCAGACTGAAAGAAAAAAATCTAATATAAAAAGATTACAAGAAGAAATAATAGAAAAAGAGAAAATATTAAATGAACTAAAAGAATATATAAAAAAGCAAAATGAAATTTATTTAATGCAAGAAAAGCAAATTGCAATGTTTCTGCAATGTAAAAAAAGTTTTTTTAAAAAAATATCATATTTTTTTAAATCTAAAAAATTTGTTATTCCTAAGATAAATGAAAAAGTAGAAAAAGAGGAAATTAAAGAAAATGACATAGAAATACATGTATCAGGTTCATATACAATAAAAGAGCTTATTAATATATCTGAAGAAGAAAGTAAAGTAAATATCAAAGTAAGAAATTTGAGAGCAGATATTAAGCAAATGCAATTGAAAAAAGAAAACTTAGCAAGGAAAATAAAAAATGCTAGTGAATATATAAAAGAAATAGAAAAACACAAAAAAAGCATTTTCGAATTTTGGAGATTTAGTAATAAAGATGAACTTCCAGCATTAGAAGAAGGAAATGTAGAAGAAGAGAAAACAGAAAAAATATTAGGAAGTTTTAATCTAGAGCAAGATTTTGAAATTTTAGGCAGTAAAGTAGATTTGATACAAAGAAAAGAATTAAGTAAAAATGAACTAGATATAATATATGCATCACAATTTTGCTTAGATGCTATAAATAATTTAGAAGATGATAAAATAATAGATAAGACTTTAATAAAATTAAAAGAAAAGATTACAAAAAAAGAAAATGAATTAGAAGATCTGCTAAAAGATTATACTAAGATTAATACTTTAAAAAATAAAGAACATAGAGAAGTTAAAAGAGATGAAATAAAAATTTTAAATATAAGTCAAAATACAACAAAAGAAGAATTTAAAGAAACTATGAAGTTATGTAAAAAGGTATTAGAAAATGCATATAAAAAAACAACATCAATAGCCCAAATGCCAATATATATAGAAATAAAAGAAGATAAAAAAATAAAAAATGGAAAATACATAATAGGAAATATAAATCCGTCAAAAGTAATAGAAGAGATAGAAAAAGATACAGATAAAAAAGATAGTAGAGAGATTAATCTATATAAAATAGAATTAAATGCCAAGCGTAATGTAATATATTATAGTAATATAATATATTTTGAAAATCAAAATAATACATTGCCTATAGGAATGGATTTATCTACAAAAGTTTTAGTAAAAATAGAAGATAATGACATAGAAAAAAATAGTAAATCAAAATGTAAAGAAGAGAAAAAAATGGTAGAAGAAATAAATCTTTTAGAAAAAATAGATAACTTTAATTATAGAATAAAAACTATAAAAATTAAATAAAATAAAAAATCAGGATAGTACTTAATATGCTAACCTGAGATAGTGTAAAATAAAGTGTGTAAGTTAAAGGTACCAAACTTATGCACTTTACTTTTTTTTGAAATAAAAATATAA
>CALXPX010000011.1 GCA_944390305.1 uncultured Clostridia bacterium | reverse complement strand
GAGCCAGGAGGGATTCGAACCCCCGACCCACGGCTTAGAAGGCCGTTGCTCTATCCAACTGAGCTACTGACCCATTTATTATATGTCACAGCTACTTGCGACACTAATTATAATAGCACAAATCATCTACGATTGTCAATACTTATGCTAAAAAATATAAATTAAATAGGTGAATATCCAAAATGGTATTCACCTATATTTTTATTTAGTTCCTCTAGCAATTATTTGATTATGAGGACTATAAGTATCTTTTGAAAGTAAAGTTCTAGAAACCTCTTTACCATTAAGTTTTAATACCTTATATGCCTCAGACTTAGCTCCATTAGAACCAGATTGAACAACTTTTGTTTTTCCTTTAGCCAAAGAAGAATCTGTTGTATAAACAGTAGAATAAGGAACACTTCCAGTTTTATAAGAAACTAATTCTACTTCATATTCTATATTTTCTTTTAGTCCATATATTTTTATATATAGTCTTTTATTAGATGTAGTTGCTACAATTTTTATTGGGTAACTTCTACTGTTTTTAAACTTAAAATCAGGAGAACCCCAAGAAACGGTAGCATCTAAACCTATTGGAACATATCCAACAGTAAATGTATGATTTGTTCTGTATGTAATATCCAAATTTGCTTTTAACACTGCATTATATAAAGTACTAGAAACTTGGCAAATTCCTCCGCCTACATCTGTTGTAACCTGCCCATTAGAATAAACAGTGGCAGTTTTAAATCCTGCTTGGGTAGTACGCTTGCCAACAGTGCCATTAAAAGAGAATTCTTCTCCAGGCATCAAGACTTTACCATTTAACTTTGAAGCAGCTAAAGCAATATTTGTAGAACGATTTGAATTACTAGAAGCATAACTTGTAGAATATGATGAAAGTAAATCTGGAAATGCTTCCATGCCAATGTCATCCGTAGTTACTTTAGGATATAATGTTTGAAGCGGAATAGTATATGTTTCACTATTAGTATTTATAATATTTTTTGCTTCATCAATTGAAACCTTAAAATCTAATCCAGTAGAAGAAGGATATACAACAAAAGGATCTTGCGTGTAATAAGCATCTGTAGGGGCTTTATATATCTCTGAATGTATTTTTTCAATATCTATACTATCTGGTTCTTTAATTTCTGTAGGAACTTCAATAGAATCGGTATTGTAATTAATAGAAGTTAATTTATCTACTATCATATCTTTTAATTTATCACTGACTATAACACTGCCAGATTTACCAGAAGTAATAATTAAGTTATTATCTTCAATAGTATAAGAAGATTGTTTTAAACCATCTTCAAAATTAGAATTCATCTGTTCTATTATTGAATCACATAGACTTTCGTTATAACTAAAATTTGGATTAATATTTACTTTTTTAAAAAAAGTATTTAGTATATCAAAATTACTTTTAAAAATATTGTCTTCTCTACCATAAGAATATGCCTTTTCAATAGCTTCTCCTACATCAAATGAACATTCTAATTGACTTGGCAAAATATTATAAAGTTGCTCATTATGACTAAATACTAAATCAGAATTCAATCTTGTATTAAGAGTTTCATTTATCTTATTAGTTGCTTCTTCTTTAGTAAGTTTAGAAACATCAATACCTAGAATAGATACTCCAGAAATAATCTTATTGTTATTTATATTTAATAGAGCAAATATAGTAGATAGAATTCCTAAAATGATTAAAAGAATGATCAAACATATAAGAACAATTGGCCACTTTTTACGTTTTTCTTTTTTAGGTTTTGAAAAACTTTCTTCATTATTATTCTCTATTATTTGCTCAGCTTCTTTAAAAATTTCTTCTTCTGAAATAGAAGAATCATTATTAGTGTTATAAAGTATAGCGTTCATATTTCTCTCCTAATTATTCTTCATTAATATATATTAAACAATAAATAAAAATATTTGTAAATATAAAAATAATAAAATTTGAATTTAAACTTTATTTTTTGATATACTATTGATATAATGTAAAAAAATGAGAATGGAGGAAAGTAATGAAAGAATTGGAAAGAAATAAAAAATCTGGATGGGAAGAAATAACAGATGAAGAAAAAAATAAAATTTATAAATTTTCAAATGAATATATAAATTTTCTAAATAAAGCTAAAACAGAAAGAGAAATTGTCAAAGAAATAGAAATATTAGCAAGAGAAAAAGGATTTAAAAGTTTGAATGAATATTCAGAGCTTTATCCTGGAGACAAAGTTTATTATATAAATAGAGAAAAAAATATATATTTATCTATCATAGGAGAAGAATCAATAGAGGAGGGAATAAATATTATAGGGTCTCATGCAGATTCTCCAAGGTTAGATTTAAAACCAAATCCTTTATATCAAGATGGAAACTTAGCTTACTTAAAAACACATTATTATGGAGGAATAAAAAAATATCAATGGACAGCAATTCCACTTGCAATACATGGTGTAATTGTAAAGGAAAATGGAGAAAAAATATATGTTTCAATTGGTGAAAATGATGATGAACCAATTTTTACAATAACAGACCTACTTCCACATTTAGCAAAAGAGCAACAACAAAAGAAACTTTCAGAAGCTATAAATGCAGAAAATTTATCTATAATTGTAGGTAGTATACCAGATAAAGAAGAAGAAAAAGATAGAGTAAAAAGTTATATTTTAAAACTTTTAAATCAAAAGTATGGAATAAATGAAGAGGACTTTGTTAGTTCAGAGTTAGAAATCGTTCCTGCTTTTAAATGTAGGAGCCTAGGATTAGATGAAAGTTTAGTAGCAGGATATGGTCAAGACGATAAAGTATGTGTATATACGTCAGTTAGAGCTATTTTGAATATGGAAAAACCAAAGAAAACAGCAGTATGCCTAGTATCAGATAAAGAAGAAATAGGAAGCATGGGAAATACAGGAATGGAATCACATGTTTTTGATACATTTATTGCAGAACTATTAAATAAATTAAGAATAAATAGGCCAAATTTATTAGATAAAGTTTTTTGTAATTCAAAGATGCTATCAGCAGATGTTGATGCAGGAGTTGACCCTTTATATGTGTCTGTATCAGATACTCATAATGCAGGCTTTTTAGGTAAAGGAGTAAGCCTTAATAAATATACTGGCTCAGGCGGTAAATATAATTCATCAGACGCAAATGCAGAATACGTAGCAAAAATAAGAAGAATATTTAACCAAAATAATATAAGATTTCAAGTTGCAGAACTTGGAAAAACAGATATTGGAGGAGGAGGAACTATAGCATATATTCTTGCAAATAAAGGAGTAGATGTTATAGACTGCGGAATACCAGTATTATCAATGCATGCACCATATGAAGTAACATGTAAGTTTGATATTTATTCAGCATATAGAGCATATCAAACATTTTTTGAAAATTAATAAAAAGAATAAATAAGTATGATATAAAAAGTCCAGACAGCAATCTGGACTTTTTAATATGTTCTTTGTCCTTTTCAAAAATAAAGCTCAAAAAATAGTACTTAAGATAATAAAAAATATTAAAACAATCATATTAAAAATTCTAAATAATGTAAATTTTTTGTGAAAAACCAAAAGCTCTATTGAAAGAATTAGGAGATAGTGGTAATATGAAACAGGAATTCTTAGGGAAATAAGAAAAGGAGGAAATTTACGTGATACAGGTAAAAAATGTTACCAAGAAATATGGAAATTTTTTAGCAGTTAATGATATTAGCTTTGAAGTTAAAGATAACGAAATAGTTGGATTTTTAGGGCCTAATGGTGCAGGAAAAAGCACAACTATGAATATGATAACAGGATACATAGAACCAACAAGCGGAAGAATATTAGTAAATGGAAAAGAAATATCTAAAGAACCTAATAAAGTAAAAAAACAAATAGGATATATGCCAGAAAATATACCTTTATATCAGGATTTAACAGTAAGAGAATTTATAAACTATATGGCAGATTTAAAATTTGTTAAAAGAAAAGAGAAAAAGGAGCAAGTTGAAAAAGTATTAGAACAAACAGGACTTATTGATGTGCAAAAGAGGACAATAAAAAAGTTATCAAGAGGATATAAACAAAGGGTAAGTTTAGCGGGAGCTTTAATAGGAAATCCAGAAGTACTAATATTAGATGAACCTACTGTTGGTTTAGACCCAAAGCAAATAACTGAAATTAGAGCCTTAATTAAAAAACTAGGTAAAAAACATACAGTAATACTAAGTTCACATATACTATCTGAGGTAAGCCAAATATGTGAAAAAGTAATAATAATAAATAAAGGAAATATTTTAGCAGTAGATACTCCAGAACATCTAGAAGAAGAATTTAAAGAAGAAAATAGTATACATATTACAGTAGAAGACAAAGAAAATAAAATAGAAAATGTATGTGAAAAAATAAAAGAACTAAAAAGCATAAAATTATTAAAAGAAAATCCAGACAATACAAAACAATATGCATTAATAGCAAATAGTAATGTTGACTTAAGAAAAGAAGTATTCGATATATTTCCTAAAAACAATATAAGTATTTTAGAACTTAAGAAAACAGAAGTAACACTAGAAGATGCTTTCTTAAAATTAATTAATGAAAAAGAACTTAAAGAAAAGAAAGAAAAAGAAGAAAAAGAAAAATCAAAAAGAGAAGAAGAACTAAACAACATGACAAAAGAAGAAAGAAAGCAAGCAATAAAACAGGATAAAAAAGATAAAAAAGAAGAATTTAACAAAAAGTGGGAAGAAAATAGAAAAAAAGAAAAAGAATTTAAAGAAGAAATGAAACAGCAAAAGAAAAAAGAAAAAATAAATAAAAAAACAAGCAAAAAAGAAAATAAAAAAGGAGGTAAAAAATAATGCTAGCAATTATAAAAAAAGAATTTAAATCATATTTTTTATCTCCAATAGGATATATATATATTGGAATTTTCTTATTAATGTGTAGTATATTCTTTTATTTAGATATATTCACATATATGAGTACTGATTTTACATATATGTTTGGATCAGCATCTACAGTGTTAACATTTATTGTACCATTAATTACTATGAGAATGTTCTCTGAAGAAAGAAAAAATGGTACAGAACAATTATTACTAACATCACCAAGAAGCGTAACTTCTATAGTACTTGGAAAATTTATAGCAGCAGCACTAGTTGTTTTAATTTCAATTGTAGCAACATTAATTTACTTTGCAATATTATGCTATTTTGGTAACCCACAGGTAGGAAAATCATTAGTTGCTCTTTTAGGATTTGGACTACTATCACTTGCATATGTATCTTTTGGTATGTTTGCATCAAGTATAACAGAAAACCAAATAATAGCAGCAGTAATATCAATAGCATTCTTTATGTTATCTTGGTTTTTGCCTGGATTTAGCAGTTCTTTTGTAAATTTCTCATTAATGGATGCCTTCTATATGTCATTTATAAATGGAGCTATTTCAATACAAAATTTAGTACTTTTATTATCATTTACAATACTATTTATAATATTCACAATAATGGTAATACAAAGAAGAAAAAGTGTGAAATAGGAGGTAAGAAATATGAGAAGACTAATAGAAACAATAAAGAAAAAATGGATAAGAGACACATTCTTTACATTGATGCTAGTCCTTATACTAATAGGAATTTTCATACTAGTAAACTTAGTATTTATAAATTTAGATATAAAACCATTAGATTTTACATCTGAAAAATTATATACATTATCAGAAGAATCAAAAGAACAGGTAAAAGATATAGAACAAAATGTAACTTTATATTTCTTTGGATATGATGAAGAAGATACACCAATAGTTTTGGCAAAACAATATAGTAATATAAATGATAAAATTACAGTTCAAATAATAGATACATCAGAAAGACCAGATTTAGCAGCTCAGTATGGAGTAAACACAAGTAGCCAATTAGTAGCAGTACAATCAAGTCAAAGATATAAAATAATTGACTCAAGTGAAATGTATACTTATGATAGTACAACATATCAAACAATAGACATAACAGAGCAAAAATTAACAAATGCAATTTTAGATGTAACTATAGCACAAAAACCTCAAATTTACTTTTTAACAGGACATGGAGAATATGGAATAGATGAATCTGACCCTATGAAGCAACTAAAAGTTTATATAGAAAATGATATAAATGATGTAAATTCACTAGACCTTTTAACATCAGATATGCCAGAGACATGTGATGTATTAATAATTGCAAATCCAACAAGTGATTTTACAGATTTAGAAACAGAAAAAATACAAAATTATATAAATAATGGTGGAAATATAATGTGGCTTCAAGATCCATATGCTTTTAATTCAAATCAGACAGAACTAACAAATGTAAATAAAATATTATCACAATATGGAATAAGTTTCTCAAATGGAGTAGTATGTGAAACTTCTTCAGAAAATATGATTGTAGGTAGTCCTGACTTAATAATTCCACAAATGACATATAATGATATAGTAAAAGATTTATATACAGATGGAATGATTGCTTTATTAGACTCAGGAAAAATTAATAATGTTTCTGATGAAGAAATGGAAAAATTAGGAGTTACTGCAAGTCCTTTCCTAAAATCGACAGAAGGTTCTTTTTATAGAGAAGACATAAACTCAGACATTACACAAAAACTAGAAACTGACGAAGAAGGACCTTTCATATTAGCAGAAATATTAAGTAAAAAAATAGATGATGATACAGAATCAACATTAGTTGCTTACTCAAATGCTTTATTCGCAACTAATTATACAATTCAGTTATCAAATTCAATAGGAACACCTATTAAAATAAGGCAAAATAAAGATATTGTTTTAAATACTATAGCTTATTTATCAGATAGGGAAGACGCAATAAGAATAAGAAAAGATATAGGAATAGTTACATTTGAAACTGTTACAGACCAAGAAAATAGAATAGTTCTATGGACTATTTTTGGAATACCAGTAATTATTATACTTGTAGGAATTATTATAGCAATTGTAAGAAAAATAAGAAAATAAATGTGCAGGCCTAAAAGCCTGTTCATTTTTATATAGACTATTGAAATAAGATTAAAAGTATTATAAAATAATAAAAATTAATATAAAGGAAAGCATATGAAGAAAAAAATAATTATAATAATAGGAGTAATTTTAATATTAGCTATAATCATAATAGTTTCTTTATATATAGCTAATAAACCAGCTAGAGATTGGATGGATAAATATATTCTAAGAAAGAATATAATAGAAGAAAATCTCCCAACAATTGCATTAGAAAATGAAAATTCAAATGTTTACGCATATGATAACCATATTGTAGTTCTTGAAAATAACAATCTTGTTATATATAATCAAGCAGGAAAAGAGGAAACTACAATTAATGTATCTATTACCACTCCACTATTTGCTGATTGTGAGAAATATCTATTGGTAGCTGATAAAAATAACAAAAATGTGTATTTAATATATAATAATAGTCTTCAATGGCAAAAAACAATGGAAGGAAATATTTCAGTAATTACTGTAAATAAAAATGGAGCTGCTGGAATAGTTATAACAGGAACAACCTACAAGTCAGTAATAGTGATGTATGGAATAACGGGAGATGAAGAATTTAAAACATATTTATCATCAACAATAGCTGTAGATTTAGCAATATCAGAAGATAATAAATATTTGAGTTTTGCAGAAATAAATACATCTGGTACAATAATTTCGTCTATGGTAAAAACAATATCTGTAGATAAAGCAAAAAATAGTCCATCAGAAGCAATTTTATATAAATATGAACCAGAATCAAATAGCTTAATTGTAAACATTCAATATGACAAACAAGAATTAGTAGCACAATATGATAATACAATTTATAAATTAAAAGATGGGAATGCACAAAAATTATTAGATATAGATAATAAAACTTTATTTATAGATATTAATTTAAGCGAATACATATGTAGCATAATAGAGAATTCTTCAGGAATATTAAGTAATGAATATGAACTAAAAATTATAAATCCAGAAAATCAAAAAGAGAATAGCTATCTTTTAGAATCAATGCCAAAAAGCTTGTATTGTAACAATGATATAATTGCAGTAAATATGGGAAATGAGATAGAATTTATAAATCATAATGCGTGGGTTTTAAAATCTTTTTCATCAAAACAAAGCTTTAAAGATATAGTCTTAGGAAATAATGTAGCAGGCGTTATCTATAAAGATAGAATAGAAATTATAAGTTTATAGGAGGATGGATAAAATGATAGTAGATATTATAATTATACTAATAATGATTTTAGCAGTATTTGTGGGTATGAAGAAAGGCTTTATATCATGTGTAATTGATATATTAGCAGTAATTATAGCACTAATACTAGCTATAGTATTATGCAGACCAATTACAAATGTCATAATAGATAATACAAATTTTGATGAAAATTTAAAAGATACAATTGTGCAAAATATTCCATTAAATGATACAGACTTTAAAGTAGAAGAAAATACAAATCTGCCAAAGCCAGTAATAGATTACATTAATAATATAACAAGTGATGTAAATACTTCTAAAGATGATGCAATAAATTTAATAGCAAAAGAATTAGCATCAGGAATTATAACAGTTATTGTATTTATAGCTATATTCTTTATTGTAAGATTAATATTAGCACTTATAAAAATAGTGGCAAAATTAATAGATAAAATTCCAGTATTAAAACAAATAAACAAAATAGGAGGAGCTATTTGTGGGGCTATAGAAGGACTAATTATAATATATGCTGTATTTGCAATACTTTCAATGATATCACCAATAATAGCTAATACTGCAATTATTGAGCAAATATATAATTCTAATATAGGTGCTTTAATGTATAATAATAATTTAATATTAAAATCAATATATAAATAAAATATAGGAGGTAAAAATGAAAATAGTAGATCCATGGATAGAAGTTGAAAAAATTGATGGTATTAACATTATGAAAAAAATAGAAAGAGCTTGTAGAACCTGTTATAGATCAGAAGGAAATATTTCAGAGGATAGCTATAAAAATTTATTAAAAAATTGCATTAATAGAGGACATGAATCAGTTCTAGAACATGAAAAAGTAACTATTAGAATGTACTGCGATATAGGGGTATATAAAGACTTAACAAGACATAGATTTGCAAGCTTTTCAATAGAATCTACAAGATATTGCAGTTATGACAAGGATAAATATGGAAATGAAATAAAATGTATTAATCCATCTTACATAGAAGATAAAGAAATATATGAAGAATGGAAAAAATCTATGGAAGAAATAGAAAAAAGGTATATGAAAATGAAAGAACTAGGTGCATCAACAGATATGTGTAGATTAATACTTCCTCATTCGACAGCAGCAGAAGTAACAATGACAGCAGATATAAGAGAATGGAAACATATATTATCTTTAAGAACATCAAATAAAGCACACCCAGCAATAAGACAATTATTAATACCTTTATTAAAATATTTCCAAAAAGAAATGCCAGAAATATTTGAAAGTGTTGAATATGACAAAGAATTTGATGAGAAAAAATACGCAAAGTTAATAATTGCTAATTAAGAGTAAACCGAAACATAATATTTTTACTTGATATTTGAATATATATTTGTTATACTGTATCTGTAAAATACAATGGGAGTGATTAAATAAATGAAAAGAGAAAATAGAACAAATGAAAAGAAAGGAAAAAATCATAAAAAGAAAAAATCACATAAAATTTTAAAAAGAGTATTACTTATAATTCTTTTAATAATATTAATTTGTGCAGGTCTATTTACATATAAAGTATATAAAAATGGATGGGGGCTTAGCGGTCTTGTCAATACTTTAATAGGTTCTGATCCAGAAAAAGCCAAAAATTTACCGGACTTTTATTGTTTGCTTATGGGAAAAAGTGAAAATATGACAGATACAATAATTGTAGCAAAATATAGTCCAAGTACAGGTTCATCAGCATTATTATCTATACCAAGAGATAGCTTCGTTGGAAATAATAAAAATACAGCAACAGCATCAGATAAAATCAATTCAAAATATCAAATAAGTCCACAAAAAACAATAGATGCAGTAAATGACCTTACTGGATTAAATATAAAATATTATTTAACAGTTGATACAAAAGCATTAAGAGAATTAGTTGATGCAATAGGAGGAGTCTATTTTGATGTACCAATAGACATGGATTATGATGATAGCTCACAAGATTTATATATACATTTAAAAGCAGGACCTCAATTATTAAATGGTGAGCAAGCAGAATGGGTAGTAAGATTTAGACATAATAATAATGGAACATCATATCCTGTAAGCTATGGAGATAATGACCTAGGAAGAATGAGAACACAAAGAGAATTCATAATGGAAGTTGCAAAACAAACACTAAAAGTAGAGAATATAACTAAAATAGATGAAATATTAAAAATTGCAGAAGAACAAGTTGAAACCAATATTGATTGGGATACTATGATGGAATATGTACCAGCATTACTAAATTTCAATTCTGAAAATATGAAGACAGATACTTTACCTGGAATACCAGAATATTGTAATGGAGTTGCTGTATATTTAGTTAATGAAAAAGAAGCAAAGCAAATGGTAAATGAGCTATTTTTAACAAATGCTTCATCTGAAGTAGTAGAAAATGGAAATGTAACTACTAATGAAACATCAAATACAGCAACAGTAAGTAATAAAAAAATAAAAATAGAAGTATTAAATGGAACAGGAAGTACCACTAAATTAGAAAAGGCTGTAGAACAATTAACTAATCAAGGATATAAAGTAAGCAAAAAAGGAAGTACAAACATAACTAATAAAACAACAATAATAAATAGAACAAATAATACAACAGCAGAAGAAAATACAATAACTGCCTTGCTTGGAACAGGAACTGCAATTACTGGAGAAGATAATTCAGAAGTGGATTTCACAGTAATATTAGGAAAAGATTATTAAAATAGAAATAAAATAAAAATAGTGGGGGCTATTTAATCCCCACTATTTTTTTCCTTTAGGAAATGAAAAGATTATTACAATAATAAGAATTATAACAAAGATTACCGCAAGTAAAATAATAAAGCTTTTTACACTAGAGCTATATACATCGTGAGAAGCAATTAAATCACTAGAATATTCTATATCATCAATTGTGTAAGTAACTGTTCCCACAACTTCTCCTTTAGATATAGGAGCCAGAACATTAGTTAGATTAATAACAGGAGTAATATCTATAACTTCTCCAGTATCAACTAAACAATCTAAAGTATCTGTACAAATTAAATCTAACGATTCACTATCATCGGTACCATTAACAATATTAATTGTTTTTACAATGTCCCCTTCTTTTATTAATTCTGTGGAAGTATAATTTTCAAAACCGTAATTAAAAAGTTTTATACAATCACTTTCACGAGTAGCAGTACCATCTTCAAGGTGTACTCCTTTTAATACTACTGCTAGTAAATTAACATTATCCTTTTTTGCGGTAGCTATAATACAGTATCCAGCAGGATCAGTATATCCAGTTTTAAAACCATTTGCATATTCATAATAATATTTAGAATCATTTCTTAACAAAGCATTGGTAGATTTATATTGAGTAAAATTATTCACTGCATTTTCTGGTAAATCATAAGTTTTTTTAGATGCTATGTCTTTTAATATGGAATTAGTATATGCATATTTTCCAATTAAAGCTAAGTCATAGGCAGTAGAATAATGATTATCATTATGAATTCCATTAGGATTAACAAAATTAGAGTCTAAACATCCTATTTCCTTAGCTTTATCATTCATCATGTCTGAAAACTTAGCAATACTATTCTCAAATTCATTTTTTGCTTCTTCAGAAGAATCTTTTAAATAATCCGGATTATCTAAATTAACTATATATTCAGCTAAAACATATGCTGCATCATTTGCAGAAGCAATCATAGTAATATTTAAGAGCTGTTCGACAGTAAGAACTTGTCCTGGAGTAATATGACCCATTGAATAAGTTGCTGGAACAGAATAAATAGACCAATAACTAACTGTAACTTTATCTTGCAAATTACAATTTTCTACAGTAAGAATAGCTGTTAATACTTTAGTAGTGCTAGCAGGATAAAGCCTTTTACTAGAATTTTTTTCATATAAAACTTTTCCAAAATCAGCATCTATTAATATACAAGCCTCAGAGTCAATGCCAATATCTACTTGAGCATAAGACTTTGAAGAAAAAAATGCTAAAAAAATAGATGTTAATAAAATAGACATTAACAAAAATTTATATATTAACTTCATATTTTCTCCTTAAATAAATTGTAAAATGTACAGAAAATATAATACCAATAAATCTAAAATAAATCAAGAGGTGAGTAACAATGAAAGACATAATCTTAAATTTAAATAAAAAACAAAAAATAATTTGCATAATAATTATATTACTTATATTATTTGCACTTTTTATATATATTTATAATAATTTTAATAAATATTCTGAAAACGATGAAATTATATTAAATAATAATATTAATGAAATTGAAAACATTCAAGAAAAAGAAAAAATAGGAATAGCGGAAAACAAAGAAAAAGTAATTGTTCATGTAATAGGAGAAGTAAACAATCCTGGAGTTGTCACGCTAGAGGAAGGTTCAAGAATAATAGATGCAATAAATGCAGCAGGAGGGAAAACAGAAGAAGCAGATTTATCAAAAATAAATCTAGCATATATAGTAGAAGATGGAACTCAGATATATATACCAAGGATAAATGAAAATTTAAATGAAATTGAATTAATGTCCGAAAATGCAGGGCAAAGCATTATATTAGAGTCAAATACTGGATCAAATGGAGAAGATAAAAATGTAAAAGTAAATATAAATACTGCAAATAAAGAAAAATTAGAAACTTTGCCTGGAATAGGAGAAACAACAGCACAAAAAATAATAGATTATAGAGAAGAAAATGGTAAATTTAAAAGTATAGAAGATATAAAAAATGTAGGAGGAATAGGAGATGCTAAATTTAATAGTCTTAAAGATAAAATAACAATATAATAAATAATAAAAATAATAATAAAAATTAAGAAAAAATAAATAAATTATCAATAAAAAATAAATAAATGCATGGTAAAATAAAAAAGAAGTGGAGGTTAAATATGGAAACAATATTAAAGTGTGAAAATTTATGCAAGACCTTTGGAAAAAAAGAAATATTAAAAAATGTTTCTTTAGAAATAAAAGAAGGAGACATTTTGGGATTTATTGGACCAAATGGAGCACGGAAAAACAACAACAATAAAATTAATTTTAGGTTTGCAAAGTATAACTAGTGGAAAGGTAATTATTAATGGATATGACATTGAAAAAGACTTTACAAATGCAATAAAAAAAGTAGGTGCAATTGTTGAAAATCCAGATATGTATATGTATTTATCTGGATATCAAAATCTAAAATTAGTGGCAAATTTGTATAAAAACATAAATAATGAAAGAATAGATGATGTAGTAAAATTAGTCAAATTAGAAAAGAGGATAAAAGATAAAGTTTCTAAATATTCGTTAGGAATGAGACAAAGACTAGGAATTGCACAGGCAATATTGCATAAACCCAATTTATTAATACTAGATGAACCAACAAATGGTTTAGATCCAGAAGGCATAAAAGAGATGAGGGAGCTTTTGAAAGTCCTTGCAAGTAAAGAAAAAATGGCAATATTAATATCTAGTCATAATTTAGCAGAGTTAGATAATTTTTGTAATAAAGTATCGATCATAAAAAACGGAAATATAATAGAAACAAGTGAGATTTCTAAAATAAAACAAGAAGCAAGTAAAGAACTGAAACTTTTTAAAGTAGATAATGTAATTATTGCTAAAAAAATAATAGATAAGATAGAGATAATAGATAATAATAATTTTAAATTAAATATACCTGAAGAAGAAGTACCAGAAATAATAAATAAATTAGTGGAAAACGGAATAAAAATTTATGAAGTAAAAAAAGAAGAAAAAACATTAGAAGATGCATTTTTTGAAAAGACAGGGGGGAATATAATTGAATAAATTAATAAAAAATGAGTTAATAAAAATTTTTAAAAAGAAAACTATATACATAACTATGATAATAGTATTTTTATTAATAATCTTTATGAACTGTATGTTCAAATTTGCAAATAATTCTAATTATTCTGTATATATTTATAGTGAAAACTATATTAGTAGCTTAGAAGAAGAATTGTCAAAATTGAATCCGGAAAAATCAAGTGATGTAACTTTATACATAAACATAAAGTCAGAGTTAGAATTAAATGAATTAATGAACAAATATAAAGATTCAGAATGGAAGTTATCAATAATAAATGAAAGGATATCACCATTTATAACAGAAAAAAATACATATAAATATGGTGCAGAAAAAAACGAAGAACAAGTTCAAAAAATAAGCAATGAAATGGATAGTTTAATTGCTAAATTAGAACAAAATGATTGGAAATATTTTGCTAGTCAAGATTTAGAGAATGCTAATAGTACTATAGAAGAATTAGAAAGACAAAAACAGCAAACAGAAGATACAGAAATACTAAAAAGTTTGGATATAGAAATTGAAAACGCACAAATAGATAAAGAAATTGCCTTATATAGACTAGAAAAAAACATACCATATGGCACAGATTACTTAAATAGAGCTCTTACAAATTTAAAAACAGCATCTTCTAGTATTATAGAATATGAAAATCAAAACAAAGAGTTAGAATACGAAGAAAAAAAAGAATATAATGATGCATTAGAAGTAAAAGCAGAAAGTAAATATATATTAGATACAGGAATAGACATAAATAAAACAGATAGTCTAAAAGGAATACTTCAAAACTTTTATTCTCAGTTTGGAATATTTTTAATAGTCGTTATTGTTATGATAGCAGGAACTATTGTAAGTGAAGAATCCAATAAAGGCACAATAAAATTATTATTAGTAAAACCATATACAAGAAATAAAATTTTATTATCTAAATTTATAACTACATTAATAATGATAGCATTTGTAATAATAACTACTATTATAATGCAAATATTAGTAGGAGGAATCTTATTTGGATTTGAAAGTCTTGAAGTTCCAGTAATTGCATATAATTTCAGTACAAATGTATTAGAAGAAATTAACATATTTATGTATTTAGGAATACAAACATTAACTCAATTACCTATGATAATATTACTTGGAACTTTAGCTTTTGCAATAAGTACTATATTTTCAAATAGTGCACTTGCAATAACAATATCATTATTAGGATATATGTCAACGTCAATAATTAACCAACTAATAATAGGCTATAATTTATCTTACATGAAATATTTTGTAACAATGAATTGGGATTTAAGTCAGTATTTATTTGGAAATTTACCATCTATGCAAGGAATGAATATAACAATGTCTATAATAACTTGTATCATATATTTGCTTGTAATGTTAATACCAACTTTTATAATATTTAAAAAGAGAAACATAAAAAATATATAAATAATTATAAAAAATTATAAAAAATAATGTTAGGCTTTACCTAACGTTATTTTTTTATTTGTATTTATATTATTTAATTATTAAGAGAAACATTAGACAATCTTCTAAATTCTTTTAAGATATATATCAAAAAATAAACATACAAGCAATCTCCAAATGTTAATAATATAATAGATTTAAATGTCAAAATATCTGTTAAATTTTTTGCATTTTTTTCTATAAATCCATAATCAGAATCAAGTAAAAATGAATTTTCTACTTTTATCCCAAAACCATCTTTATAATAAATCCTTACATTATAATCATCAGGAAAACTTTGTCCAATTTTAACTTTATATACATAGCAATCATTATCTAGTTTTTCTTCAAGAAATTCTTTTACCTCTAAGTTAGAATAGTGACTTATATATGAATTTATTTTTATCTCATATTGATTTGTTAGTGGAAAAAAGTAAATACCACTAAATAATAATAATAAAATAGAGATAAATAATAATATGTTCTTTATTATTTTTTTCTTCTTTTTTTCAGTATGCTTAACATATTTTATTATAAAAACTATACTTATAAAGATACTTATTATAAGATAAGGTATGATAATAAGAATAATAAAGATAAGTAAAGGAAAAGCTATTTTATTAAAGCTTTTATATATTTGATAAAAAAATGAATAAATATTAAAGTCTATAAGTAAGTTGGAAAATTCTGAAGAATTTATATAACTCATTGAAATTAGAATAATAAAGTAGGATAAGACTACTATAGCTAATATTCCTAATATCATTATTAAGGCATAAATAAATTTATCAAATTTTTTCAATCTTTTCTCCTAACTTAAAAACATATTTTTGCATAAATAAAATACATTTAATAATTTTAAAAAATATAATACAATAATTAGTAATTGTCAAATTCATTAATAAAAATAAAAAGCATCTGCAAAAATTGCAAATGCTTTTTATTAGCTGTAATAATAAAATTCTAAAGGAAAGTTATTAAAATATACATGGTTATTTTTCTTAAATTACTTTTTAATTTTTATAAATCTACTAGTTCCATGCAAACTATCATATATAAATTCATCCAAAGGGTTTTGTTTTTACCAGTTGCATTAGGGTTATTTCCTAATTCTCTACTCATACTTATTGTATTTGATACTAATTCTGCTCCAATATTATCCATTACTTTTATTGGGTCTTTTTTCCAAAAATATTTATTATCTTCTTCTTTTAATAATGCTCTAAATGCACCTAAAATAGGATATATAAATCCATTTGGGGTTAAATAATCTATATCCTCTTGGTAAAATTTTGTCTTAAATGAAATTTTTCCATCTTTTTTTGACACTACTCCTGTAATAGCACCATATTTTTTATTTGATACACCATTACTATAATATTTTCTCATATTTTTCTCTAGATGATCATATAGTTTAAATATGTCTGGAATTATATTTTGCATTTTTATATATGGATTTTGATTTGTATCTCCAAATTCTTTATGAGTACTAATATAATTTTTTATGCATTGACCTTTCCCAGTATAAGATATAATTGGATTTTCATTTTTATTAGGATATTTGTCAATATTAAATAAATTTAATATTGCTATTATATCTGCTACATCAATTTCACCTTTTTCATTTTCTCTAAAATATATATTATGAGAATATGGTTCTTTGACAATAGCATTTTTAATAATATTAAATCTGTTTTCTAATTCTGCAATTGATTTATCTTGTACTTGTACAGATGTATTTCTAGCTGCTGCTAATTCTTGAAAAATATCTTCTACTCCAGTAAGAATTTCTAATTTTACAAATTGTTCTCCAAAATCTAAATTCTCTTGCTCTTCCAAAATGATTTTGTATGTATGCCCACCGTCAATATTTCCATGAACTTCTAAATCTTCAAATTCTACTGTAACTAAATCGTTTTTATTATCATATTTAACTGATTTTGCTGAGATAGTTAATCCTCTATTTAGTAAATAAAAATTATGACTTCTTTCATTAATTAAAGAGGTTCTAATTTTTTTTGCCACCCCAGTATTTAAATTTTGTTCTCTTGGATTTGTCTCCATAGGTATATCTTTTGGTATATCCTTAATATCACAAATCATAACATACATTTCTGCATTATTCATATAACTATCAAAGTTATAAAAAGGATTAGGGATTTTCCTAAAAGATTTTGTCTTAAATGTTAAACTTTTCATATTTCCTCCTTTTTCACATACAAGTGAATATTAATCTTGAATACGCAATATCCATTGCCATTCATAATGAGACTTTATCATAAAAGTTACTTGATGTAAACGCTATATATGACGTATAATATAAAAAAGGAGATAATTATGAATATAAATGTAAAAGTTGGTAGTATTATAAGAAAAATTAGAGAATCTCAGGGATATTCGCAAAATGATTTTGCTGAAGAATGTCAAATTAGTAGAGCTTATTATGGTAGAATAGAAAGAGGAGAACATAGTATAACTATAGAAACTTGTGAGAAAATTGCAAAAACTCTAGGAATTCCAATTAAAGTTTTATTCGAAGATGTTTAAATAAAATTAAAATTAACGTACGTATTAAATATAAATTAAAAAGTATTAAAAAATAATAAAAATAAAAAAGAGGCTTAAAGCCTCTGGATTTGGTTGCGGGGAGTGTGCAAGAAGATTGGTATATTGCCTATTCTAGCACTTGTTGGTGGCAATCATGGTAAAATAAGAAAAAATAATTAGAAATATTTTAAAATAATTTATATTAAAAAGATGGAATTTACTTAAAAATTCATCTTTTTTATGGGTTCCAAGGGCAAAGCCCTGGCACACGGAGAACTTTGGTACAAAGTTCTCTAGTGTGTTAGAGAACTTATGTGAGCAAGTATATTTTTAAGAAGTAACATTTATGTTGTTTATTAAAAGGTTGCGAACATTGTTCTCTTAAAGCGAATGAAAGAATGCTTTTAATAAAATAAATATAATTGGAGGAGGAAATTTTCTATGAGCTATGCAATTATAAGAAATGAAAAATATACAAAAGATGAGATGATTCAACTAGCTCCTCATAATGAAAGATTTAAAAAGAAATATTCAAACAAAAATATAGACTTGTCAAAAACAAGTCAAAATTATCATTTAAAGCTACCAAAAGAAAATAGTTATTTAAAAGAATATAATAGATTAATAAAAGAGAATGATTTAAATCAAGGACAAGTTCATAAGAATAGTATTTATGTATGTGAAGTAATACTAACTTCTGATAATACATTTTTCGATGAACTTGGTAAAAAAGAAACTAAAAGATATTTTGAAGAATGTTTTAAATTTATGACAGAATATAAAGGAATTGGAACAGAAAACATATTAACTGC
>CALXPX010000010.1 GCA_944390305.1 uncultured Clostridia bacterium | reverse complement strand
GATATTTACCAGACGAAGACAAAAGAGCAGATATTTTAGCAGATATAATTGATATTAATGATATAAAGATTAGTAAGACTAACTATATGAAGTCAATAGAAAAATGAAAAAAGTAAAAAAATTTTTAGTACATTAAAAAATGCATGACAAATAAGCATTTTGAAAAATGCTTTTAAAAAGGATATGAAATACTATCAACTAAGCTACTTTGGGAAGTTGATAAGATTGATTTGTTTTTAATAAATAATAAATTACTCTAATTAATTTCTTAGAAGTATGACTAAGAGCTACAAAATAATGCTTGCCTTCAGCCATTTTCTTGTTTTTGTAATCGTTGAAAGTTTTATCACGCATGCAAACAAGTCTAGTAGCTGTAAGTAAAGCCCAACGTAGATATTTGGATCCGCGTTTTACCATTCTAGAATTGGAAGCAGTAAATTTACCAGATTGATATGTAGAAGGGTCGAGTCCAGCAAATGCTTGTAATTTAGCTGGAGAATCAAAGTTATTGATATCACCAATTTCAGCTAAAATATAGGCGGCAGTAACATAAGAAATTCCAGGGATAGACAATATTGGACTATTTAATTCATCAATTAAATTTTTTAGTTCTTTATCAATATCATCAATTTGAGATTGAAGAAATAAAATGGTTTGTATAACTTGCTTTAATTCAAAAGATAAAGAACGACTGATAGTACCTATAGATTTTCTAGAAAGTTCACGGATTTGAATAGCTTTATCCCTACGGTATTTACCTTTAGAATACTTTTCTAAAAGATATGTAAGATGTTTTAAATTACATTCAGAAATATCTTTAACAGAAGGTAATTCATAAAGTAAATAAAGCATAGAGTTTTGAGAAATAGACCAAACAATCTTTTCAAGTTCTGGAAAAATAATAGTAACAAGTCTAGAAAAAGAAACTTTGAATTTAGAACGTTCCTCAACTAAACGAAATCTATGTCTAACTAGTGACTTTAATTCAGAAATATGGTAAGATAAATTAGAGTAGGGCTTTAAGTTATCTGCGATAAGCATTGTAGCAATGAAACGAGCGTCTAACTTATCTGTTTTAGTCTTTCTAAGGCTTTGACCTTTTCTGAAAAGATTAGTTTGTAGTGGATTAATGACGAACACATTAAATCCTTTAGATGTCAGAAAGTTAAGAATGTTATTGCTGTAGTGACCAGTAGCTTCAAGTCCTACTTTAATATTTTCAAAACTTTCATTAAATTGAGAAATAGAATTGAAAAACAAATTAAAACCATCAGAATTGTTTAGAAACGAAAAGTTTTCAATTAAGATTTCTCCATCAGAATTCATTGCAAAGCAATCATGTTTATCCTTTGCAACATCAATACCAACATAAATCATAATGGTTGCTCCTTTAAAATAAATTTAGACAATGTGATCCACAAAATGTTTGCTGAATGTAGCCTCGTTCTAAATAAAACGTCATGCGTTATCTAACTAATTAACAATTTAACAAACATCTGTGGTTGGAGCCTTAAGAAAATCGTCAAGCGATAGGAGGACACACCAATCCACAGTGTCTATATAGTATTATATAAAATTTTTTAAAATAAAAAAATATATAATGGACTATATGTTCATTATACGAGGAGGAAATATGAAAGATAAGATCGAAGAAATTGAAAAAAATGCATTGCAAGAGTTAGACAATTGCTCAAATCTTAAATCTTTAGAAGATTTAAGAGTAAAGTATTTAGGAAAAAAAGGTGAGCTTACAGCACTTTTAAAAATGATGGGTACTTTATCTAAAGAAGAAAGACCTGTAATTGGAAGTTTAGTTAATAAAGTTAGAGATGAATTAGAAGATATAATTACTTCTAAAGAAAAAGAATTAAAAAAGAAAGAAATTGCTGAAAAACTAGAATCTGAAAAAATAGATGTAACACTTCCATCATCTAAAATAAGAAGAGGTAGTAAACATCCTATTAACAGAGTAATAGAAGAAGTTGAAGATTTATTTGTATCTATGGGATATGATGTTGTATCTGGTCCAGAACTTGAAACAGATGAATACTGCTTTGAAAGATTAAATTTACCTAAAGGACATCCTGCAAGAGATATGCAAGATAGCTTTTATATTACAACTGAATATTTACTTAGAACTCAAACATCTGCAGTTCAAGCTAGAGCGATGATGGATAACAAAGAAAAAAGTCCAATAAGAATTATTGTTCCAGGAAAAACATATAGAAGAGAAGATGATGCAACTCATTCTCATCAATTTAATCAAGTAGAAGGATTAGTAATAGATAAAAATATTACTTTTGCAGATTTAAAAGGAACATTAGAAGTTTTTATGAAGCATATGTTAGGGGAAAATACGAAATTAAGATTTAGACCAAGTTATTTCCCTTTTACAGAGCCATCTTATGAAGTTGATGTAAGTTGCTTCAAGTGTGGTGGAAAAGGCTGTAATCTTTGTAAACAAACTGGTTGGATAGAACTTTTAGGTTCAGGAATGGTTCATCCTAATGTATTAAGAGTAAATGGTTATGATCCAGATAAATATACAGGTTTTGCATTTGGAACAGGTTTAGATAGACTTGCTATGTTTAAATATGGAATAACAGATATGAGACTTTTATATGCAAATGATGTTAGATTTTTAGAACAATTTGATAGAAAGGATATATAGGAGGTGGGATAATGAAGTTAAGTACAAATTTTCTTAAAGATTATTTAGATATTAATATAGATACTAAGGAAGATATATATAACTTAGCTGAAAACATGACTAAAATTGGAAATGAATATGACTTTCAAGGAAAATTAATAAATGCAACTAAACTAATAATTGGAGAAGTAGTAGAATGCGAAAATCATCCAGATTCTGACCACTTACATGTATGTAGAGTTGATATAGGAAATGAAGTATTACAAATTGTATGTGGTGCTCCTAATGTTAGAAAAGGATTAAAGGTAATAGTCGCACTTCCTGGTGCTAAACTTCCAGGAGGAGAAATAAAGAGGTCTGTAATAAGAGGTCAAGAGTCGAATGGCATGTTATGTTCAATTGCAGAACTAGGAATAGAAAATAAGTTTTTAAAAGAAGAAGATAAAGCAGGAATTCATGAACTACCGGAAGATGCAAATATAGGGGATGACCCAATTAGTTATATGGGAATGAATGATGGTGTTATAGATTTCGAACTTACAGCTAATAGGGGAGACTTGCTTAGTATTCTTGGTATGGCATATGAAGTGGGTAGCATATATAATAAAAAAGTAAAACCAATGGATTTAAGTTATAAAGAAAAAGGTAAATTAGATTTTAAATTGAATATTGTAACAGAAAATTGCAGCTTATTTCTTGCTAAAAAAGTAGAAAATGTGGTTATAAAAGAAAGTCCAGACAATATAAAAGAAAGATTAATTGCATCTGGAATAAGACCAATTAATAATGTAGTAGATATTAGTAATTATGTAATGCTTGAAACAGGTCAACCACTCCATTTTTATGATGCAGATAAACTAGAAGGAATGCTTGAAGTTAGAATGGCAAAAGAGGGAGAAAAATTAACTACTCTAGATAAACAAGAAAGAACATTAGGAGCAGATGATATAGTAATTTCAGATGGAAATAGAGCAATAGGTTTAGCAGGGGTAATGGGAGGATATGACACAGAAATTACTGAAAATACAAAAAATATTATAATAGAAGCAGCAATTTTTGATAGTGTAAAAATAAGGAGGACTTCAAATAAAATCTTAAGAAGTGAAGCAAGTAATAGATTTGAAAAAGGTTTAGATCCAAATAGAACATATATGGCAATTGAAAGAAGCTGTCATATGCTAGAAAAATATGCAGATGCAACTATTATTTCGGGTATGGAAGTTTATGATAAAACCAAAAAAGAAGATAAAAAAATAGATATAAAAAAAGAAGATATTAATTCTTTACTAGGTTCAAATATATCTGATACTGAAATAATAGATATATTTGAAAGATTGGCTTTTAAAGTCGAAAAGGATAAAGATATATTACATGTTTTAGTACCTACTAGAAGAATGGATATTTCTATAAAGGAAGACTTGATAGAAGAAGTTGGACGTATATATGGAGTGGACAACATTCAAGGTAGATTAAAAGAAATGCCTATAAAAAAAGGTACCTTTGATAGTACTCTAAGAGAAATAAGAAATAAGATGATAAATTTAGGGCTAAATGAAACTTTAACATATAGTTTAGTTGAAGAAAAAGAAGCTAATATGTTTACTAATAAAAAAATGGAAGATATAAAAATATTGGCACCACTAACAGAAGAAAGAAGTTATTTAAGACAGAGCCTAATTACATCATTATATAAGACTTATGAATATAATGTATCTAGAGATAATAAAGATGTATGTTTATTTGAAATAGGAAAAACATTCTTTAAAGATAAGGAAGAATATAAAGAAGAAAATAAAGTAGCTTGTCTAATGTCAGGAGAATATTATTTAGGATTAAATTATAAAAATGTAGACTTTTATGTTATAAAAGGTGTATGTGAAGAAATACTAGATTATTTAGGATATAACTTGAGATATAGTTTTATTATGGATAAAGAAAAGATGCCAGAAGAAATGCATCCTGGTAAATCAGCATTAATTTCAGTAAATAATGATGTAGTAGGAATAATAGGAAGAATTACTCCTGAAATTTGCAAAGATGAAGTGTATGTAATGGAAATTAATTTAGATAAACTTTTAGCTAAAAAGGTTGGAAAAATGAAGTATAAAGAATTATCTAAATTCCCAGTTGTAAAAAAAGATTTAGCAGTACTTGTAAAAAAAGATATTCAAGCACAGGATTTAATAAAAACTATAAAAAATAATGGTGGAAAACTATTATTAGATACAAAAGTATTTGATTTATATGATGGAAAAGGAATTAAAGAAGGAGATAAAAGTATAGCATTTTCACTAACCTTTGGAGCACAAGATAGAACTCTTGTAGATGAAGAAATAAATTCTTGCATAGACAAAATTATTAAGGGCTTAGAAAATAAGCATGGAGCAACTTTGAGAAAATAAGACGAATAAATAAATGAAAAGTATGAGCATAAGTGCTTATACTTTTTATGTTTATATAAACATTAATACTTTCTTAATTTTGTTGTATTTTAGTTTTTTCTGTGATAGAATGTCAAAGCAATAAAATTAATAAAAGGAGAAATTACAGTGAAAGAGAAGATTTTAAAAATTACAGTAGGAATTATAATAGTTACAATATTAATAATATTGGCTGTGATTTCATATTTTATGTATGCAAATATAGAAACAACACAAATACCCAGTGAAGGAGAATATAGTTGCTTAATAGATAGAAAAGAATATAGTAATAGAAAAGTATTTATAATTACACCAAAAAATGTTCCTAAAAGTGAAATTACTATATTATACTTCCATGGTGGATCATATATGGCAGAAATAAATGATGAACATTGGGCTTTTTTAGAAAGGGTTATTAATGATACTGGCGCAACAGTAATTCTTCCAGATTATCCACTTAGTCCTAAATATAATTATAAAGATGTATTTAATATGGTAGAACCATTATATAAAGAAATAATAAATAAAGTAAGTCCTGAAAATTTAATTGTAATGGGTGATTCTGCAGGAGGTGGATTATCTCTTGCTTTGGTAGAAAAAATTAGTCTAGATGGAGCTTCTTATATTCCTAGCAAAACTATTCTTATATCCCCATGGCTTGATGTAAGATTAAATAATCCGAAAATAGATGATATACAAAAGAAAGATAAAAAATTAAATAAAGATGCTTTAAAATTGGCAGGTATAGCTTATGCTAATCCTGATGGAATAGATAGCTATTTAGTAAATTCAATAGATGGTAATTTGGAAAATTTAAAAAATGTAACTATTTTTACAGGAACATATGATATTTTAAATCCAGATGTTCATGTTTTAGATGAAAAAGCTAAAAAGCAAGGAACTAAAATTGATATTAGAGAATATGATAAAGCATCACATATATGGATATTAAGTAAGAGTAATAGTGAAAAAGATTTAAAAGAAAACGCATATAAAGACTTAATTAATGTAATAAAAGAGTAATATGAAAGGCTAAATTATGAATAACTTGAAAAAAGAAAATTCAAAAGAAAATTTAAACTGGAGAAGACTAGATAATTCAGCAAAAATTTTTCCTATATCTACAGGAAAAAAATATAGTACTGTATTTAGAATATCTGCTCTATTAAAAGAAAAAATAGACCCTAAAATTTTAAAACAGGCTTTAAATATAACGTTAGATAGATATAAAATATTTAAAGTAAAAATGAAAGCAGGATTTTTTTGGTACTACCTAGAAGAAAATAATAAAGAACCAATTATAGAAGAAGAAAAAGATTATCCTTGTAAATATATAGATCCAAAAAGAAATAATGATTATTTATTTAAAGTAACATATTTTGATAGAAAAATTAATATAGATATATTTCATGCTCTAACTGATGGTGGAAGCGGAATAGTGTTTTTTAGAGAAATGATATATTTATACTTAGAAATAAAATATCCAAATGCATTTGATAAAGATGCAAGACTTTTAAGAAAAATAGATTATACTACTGAAGATAGTTATATAAAAAATTATAGTAAAATTGTAAAAGGTAATAGTTCAGCGCAAAAGGCATATGCATTAAAAGGAAAGAAAATAAAATTAGGAGCAATTTCTGCAATACATGAAATAATTAATTTGGAAGAATTAAAAGAAGAATGCAGAAAAAATAATGCTACTGTAACACAATATTTGACAGCAGTTTTAATTTATTCAATTTATAAAGAAAATTACTTAAAAAATAAGTCTAGTAAGCCTATTAAAATATGTATACCAGTAAACTTAAAAAAATATTTCCCTTCAAAAACAATGTCTAATTTTTTTTCGTACATAACTTTAATAGCTGATATGGAAAATACAGATACATTTGAAAAGATATTAGAATTCGTGAAAGATGATTTTAAAAAAAGACTAACAGAAGAAGAAATATTAAAGACTATGTCAGCAAATGTAAAACTAGGAAATAATATTTTTATAAAGACAATACCTCTTATTTTAAAGAAGATTATAGTTAGATTAAGTTATATTGAAATTAGAAAATATACAACTATTACATTTTCAAATATAGGAAGAATAGGTATAATAGGTAATTATAAAGATTATATAGATAATTTTTTTATGCTAATTGCACCTGAACCAGTAGAAAAAATTAAATGCGCAGGTTGTACATTTGAAAATAAAATGGTGTTTACATTTACATCTATCTTAAATGATAATAGTATAGAAAGACGATTTTATAAGTTTTTAAAAGAAAGAGGAATTGAAGTACAAATAGAAAGTAATGGTGTTTTAAATGATATATCCTAAGAAAATAAATGCTAATAATGGTGAAATTATAATAAAACTTGCAATAGTTTTATCTGTATTAGTAGCTGCTCTTTTGACAATAATAAATAAAATAACGAATCCACAAATTCCTTGGGCAGCTATTGCTAATAGTGGAATTATATATGTATGGTTAGTTTTTATATATTCTATAAATAAAAATGTAAATATTGCAGGACATGTTTTGCTTCAAACTATAGCAATTTCTTTACTGACGGTATTTATTGATTATAGATTAGGATTTAAAGGTTGGTCTTTAAGTATAGCAATTCCTATAATAATAATAGTTTCAAATTTAGCTATGTTAATACTTACAATAGTAAGTTACAAGAAATATCTTAGATATGCTATTTATCAATTAATAATTTTATTATTTAGCATACTTCCAGCTGTTTTTATAACAGAAAAGTTAGTTACCAATCCAATACTTGGTATAATATCTACTGGGATTTCAATTATTAACCTTATAATAACTTTAATATTATCGTCAAAAGATTTGAAAGAAGCTATGATAAGAAAATTTCATTTATAAAAAATAGTCTTACTATTTATAAGTAAGACTTAAATAAAAAGTTTTGCTATATTTAAGAAAAAAGTTGAAATAGCAACTTTAAAAGAAATTCTAAGACCTCTTAAAAATGTATGTTTAGTCGTAGATAAATCATTGTTCTTTAGTATTGTTAAAGCTGAACATTCTTCTTTGGATGCATTTTTTTGCTCATTAATAAGTTGATTAGTACTAATTGTTTCTATTTCATAATCGTTAGGAATAATTTTACCAACTATTAATGAAGGAT
This sequence comes from uncultured Clostridia bacterium, assembly GCA_944390305.1. Lineage (GTDB taxonomy): Bacteria > Bacillota > Clostridia > TANB77 > CAG-508 > CAG-793. The sequence continues at coordinate 11,448 of CALXPX010000010.1, read as the reverse complement.
CATTTTCTATAGCTAAATCTATAATATGATTTACTTCATCTTTATCTATAAAAATAGGTGTATTTAGTAAATTAAAATTCTCTTTTGTTAACATAAAAATCCACTCTTTCGCATTTTTTATGTGCATAGTATATCATTTAAAAAAATAGATGTAAATAAAAATTATAATATTTATTAATTATTAATATTACTATTATATATAAATTAAAAAATTAATTATATAAAAGTTTTTTTATCTTTTAATCTAAAATAGTAAATGCATTTTTTTTAAGCAATTTTTAAATATAACTATTGTAAATTTATGTATATATTGATATACTTATATTATCTATAAACTATAAGAGGAGGTTTATTATGAGTGAAGAAAAAAAACAAGTAAAAAAAGAGGATGAAATAGTATTAAATGAAGGAGAAAATAATATAGAAATTTCTGATGATGTTGTTGCTGTAATTTCTGGTATGGCAGCTTCAGAAGTATCAGGAGTAGCAGAAATGGCAGGAGGATTTGCAGGAGGGATTACAGAAGTATTAAGTGGAAAGAAAAACTTAGCAAAAGGAATAAAAGTAGAGATTTTAGATAATAAAGAAACAAGAATAGATGTAAATATTATTGTTGAATATGGTGCAAGAATTCCTGATGTTGCATTTGAAATTCAAAAGAGAGTAAAAAAGTCAGTTGAAAATATGACAGGTCTAAGTGTTTTAGAAGTAAATGTACATGTTCAAGGTGTTAGTATGTCTCAATTAGAAGAAAGAGCAGAAGAAAAGAAAGAAATAAAAAATGAAGAAAAGTAAGAAACAAAAAAGAAATAATAATTAAGAGAGAGGATTTGTCCTTAGAAGGATAGGTGGTAAAATATGAAATTTTTAGATAAATTGGGACTAGCTATATTTTCTATTATAGTACTTATATTATCAATACTTCTATGTTTAATGTTTTTTGGATTTATAGATATGGCTGTAATAACAGTTGCTTTAAATAATTTAATGGGTATTCAAAATGGTATATATATAACAGTTGGTATATTAGTCCTTTTAATACTTCTTTCAATTAAGTGTTTATTTTTTCCAAGTTGGGAAAGACATGATAAAGGATCAGATGAAGAAGGAATATTGCTTCAAAATGATAATGGTAAATTATTAATAACAAAAGGAACTATAAAAAATTTAGTAAATGGGACTGTAGAAGAATTTAAAGATTTAGAAGGTTCATATGTAGAAGTAGAAATAGATGAGAATAATGAAGTTTGTGTAAATTTAACAATAAATGTTCATAAAGAGACTATAATAAAAGATGTGTCTACTAAACTTCAAAATAAAATAAAAGAAGTGGTAAGAAAAGCTACAGATTTAGAAATAAAAGAAATTAATATTAAAGTAAAGGATGTAGAAAAAGAAAAAACAGAGCGCACAGAAGAGAAAGAAAATGTTAAGAAAAGTAATACAACAGAAGAATAATGGAGGTGCGGATAAATGGATGATTTTAAAAAATTTATGACTAATTATTGGGGTGCTGTTTTAGGAGGAATAATTGCTTTAATTATTGCTTGTACAGATATGTACAGATTGATAATAGGAATAGTACTTGTAGGAATGGGAATATGGGCTGGAAATTATTTTCAGCATAATAAAGATAAAGTTAAAGAAAAGTTAAGAAAAATTATAGATAAGATGTAAGGGGAGAATATGAAAAGGACAGAGGCAAGAGAAGAAGCATTTAAACTATTATATAGCTTGCAAATTATAACTGATAAAAATATAGAAGACCAGACTAGAATTTTTTTGGAAAACAGTGGAATAAAAGATGATGATGCAATAAAATATATAAAAGATATAATATATGGAACAAATAGCGAAAATGAAAAAATAGAATCTATTATATCTGAAAATATAAAAGCAGATTGGGATATTAAAAGAATCTCTAAAATTGACTTGGCCTTACTTAAACTTGGCATTTTTGAAATTATATATTCTAAAATTCCATATAAAGTAGTAATTAATGAAGTTGTAGAACTTGCAAAAAAATATGGAGATGATACTTCTAAATCTTTTGTAAATGGAGTTTTAGGAAGTGTTGTAAAAAAGAATAATATAGAAGGATAATTTATGGAAATAAGACCAATTACTGTTCAAGAATTAAATAAATATATTAAAGAAAAAATAGATGATGACGAATTTTTAAATAATGTATTTGTAAAAGGAGAAATTTCAAATTTTAAACTACATTATACTGGACATATGTATTTTACATTAAAAGATGAAAATTCATTAATAAAGTGTATTATGTTTAAAAGCTATACTCCTAATTTGCAATTTATGCCTAAAGATGGAATGAAAGTTTCGGTATTAGGAAGTGTTTCTGTCTTTGAAAGAGATGGAGTATACCAAATATATTGCAAAGCTATGAAGCAAGAAGGTGTGGGAGATTTATATGAGGAATTTCAGAAATTAAAGGCTAAATTAGATAAAGAAGGTTTATTTGATAATTCTCATAAAAAGAAAATACCAATGTTTCCAAAAACTATAGGTGTACTTACATCGTCAACAGGAGCAGTTATTAGGGACATTATAAATGTATCCACAAGAAGAAATCCTAATGTGCATATTAGGCTTTTACCTGTGCCAGTACAAGGGCAAGGCGCTGCTGAAAAAATAGCAGAAGGTATAAGAAAAATGAATGATGAAAACTTAGCTGATGTTATTATCATAGGAAGAGGTGGAGGATCTTTAGAAGATTTATGGCCTTTTAATGAAGAAATTGTAGCAAGAGCTATTTATAATTCTACTTTACCTATAATATCTGCAGTAGGTCATGAAACAGATTTTACCATAGCGGATTTTGTATCTGATTTAAGAGCACCAACTCCATCTGCAGCAGCAGAACTAGCTGTTCCTAACATAGAGGATGTAAAATATACAATTATGACTTATCAAAATAGGTATAAAGTAGCATTAAAAAGAAAAGTCGAATTTATGAAAATGAGATACGAAAAATGTATGTCAAGAAGAGCTATGAAAGAACCTCTTCAAAAAATAAATGAAAGGGCAATTAACTTAGACATTTTAGTCAAATCTATTCAAAATAGTATTAATAATAAATTAAACAAAGCAAAATCAAATGCTGTAGAAATAATAACAAGACTAGATGCTTTAAGTCCACTTAAAACATTAGCCAGGGGATATAATATTGCCCAAAAGAATGGAAAGGTTGTATCTAAAAAGCAAGATATTAGTAAGGATGATATATTAACTTTAAGATTCATAGATGGAAATGTAGATACTAAAGTTATAGATAAAAAATAAAAGGGGGAAATATGGAAGAAGAATTAACTTTTGAGCAGGCAATGCAAAATTTAGAAAAGATAGCTGATGAATTAGAAAAAGATAATTTAGATTTAGATACTTCAGTAAAAAAATTTGAAGAGGGGATGAAATTGTCTCAAAAGTGTAACAAAATGTTACAAGAAGCAGAAAAGAAAATAACGATACTTATAGATGATGAAGAAAAAGACTTCACATTAAATACAGAGGAGTAAACAATGATAGAATTTTTTAATCAATATAAATTTTTAGTTGTACCATTTTTATTATGGTTTGGAATACAAACATTCAAAGTTTTATATGAATACTTTAAAGAAGGAAAATGGAATATAAAAAGATTTATGGGAGCTGGAGGAATGCCTAGTTCTCATTCAGCAGTTGTAGTATCTTTAGCAGCTTTAGTGGGAAAATACATAGGAATTTCTTCTCCAATATTTGCCCTTAGTGCATTATTTGCATTTATAACAATGTATGATGCAGCAGGAGTAAGAAGAGCAGTTGGAGAGCAAGCACATATACTAAATAAAGTAGTAAAAGAATATAAAGATATGACACCAGGAGAATTTTTACAAGAAAAAACTGGTCATACACCTGTACAAGTTGCAGCTGGTGCAATAATAGGTTTAATTGTAGGACTAATTGTATAAGTTTTAAATGTATAAATAAAGAAGAGTTTTAAATTATATATATTGTATTTATATGTTTTATATTTTTTACTATTAAAAGGAGGTAAAATGGAAGATATTGATATTGCAAGAAATGCTAGCTTAAAAAATATAAAGGAAATAACTAGCAAATTAGGTATTCCAGAAGATGAAGTAGAGCCTATGGGAAAATTTAAAGCAAAGGTATCTATAAATTATCTAAAAAATTTAGAAAATAAAAAAAATGGAAAGCTAATATTAGTTACAGCAATTAATCCAACACCTCTAGGAGAAGGTAAAACGACTACTTCAATTGGACTTTTAGATGCACTTTGCAAAATAGACAAAAAAGCAATATTAGCATTAAGAGAACCATCGCTTGGTCCAGTTTTTGGAATAAAAGGAGGAGCAACTCGGAGGAGGATATTCACAAGTAGCACCTATGGAAGAAATTAATTTACACTTTACAGGTGATATACATGCAATAACTTCAGCTAATAACTTATTAAGTGCAATAATAGATAATCATATTTTTCAAGGAAATGAACTAGATTTTGATAAAGTTGTTTGGAAAAGATGTTTAGACCTTAATGATAGAGCACTAAGAAAAGTACAAATAAATCTTTCTGGAGAAAAAAATATGATTCCAAGAGAAGATTCTTTTGATATTACTGTTGCATCTGAAATAATGGCAATTTTGTGTTTGGCAACATCTCTAGAAGATTTAAAAAGGCGATTAGGAAATATAATTGTGGGATATACTAAAGAAAATAAGCCAATAACTTGTCATGATTTAAAAGCAGAAGGAAGTTTAACTGTTTTACTAAAAGATGCAATAAATCCTAATATAGTTCAAACTATAGAAAATAATCCAGCGCTGATTCACGGAGGGCCTTTTGCAAATATTGCACATGGATGCAATAGTATTTTAGCAACTAAAATGGCATTGAAATTAGGTGATTATGTAGTAACAGAAGCAGGATTTGGAGCTGATTTAGGAGCAGAGAAGTTTTTAGATATAAAATGTAGAAATTTAGATGCTTCTCCAGATGCAGTTGTTATAGTTGCAACATTAAGAGCTTTGAAATATCATGGAGGAGTTTCAAAAGATAAGGTTACAGAAAAAAATGAATCAGCCTTAAAAGAAGGTATAAATAATTTATTAAAACATGTAGATAATATAAAAAAGTATGGATTAAATCCAATAGTTGCAATAAATAAATTTGAAACAGATGCAGATGAAGAAATAGAAATGTTAAAAGAACTATTAGATAATAAAGTAGAATATAGCCTACTTGAGAATTGGGCAAAAGGAAGTGTAGGAGCTATAGATTTAGCCGAAAAAGTTGTAAAGATTTGTGAGAAAAGTAAAAACTTTAAACCTATCTATGAATTAGATTTAAGTATAAAAGAAAAAATAGAAGCAGTTGCTAAAAATATATATGGCGCAAGTGGAGTAGAGTATTGGGATGAAGTTCTTTTAGAAATTGATAAAATAGAGTCTTTAGCGAAAAATATGCCTGTTTGTATTGCAAAAACTCAATATTCATTTTCTGATGATCCAAAAAATTTACTTTGTAAAGATCCATTTATAATTCATATAAATTCTGTCGAAATAAAAAATGGAGCAGAATTTGTTGTAGCTAAAACAGGAAAAATAATGACAATGCCAGGACTTCCTAAAATACCTGCAGCAGAACAAATAGATATAGATGAAAATGGAAATATAATAGGAATATTTTAAAAATTTGTATAAAAAAACCTCTCTTGGTAAAAATAATTAAAGGAGAGGTTTTTTTATGAAAAGTAAAAGAAAAATAGGAATATTATTAATGCTTGCAATAATGCTTTTTGTAAGTTATAACGTTGTAATTAGAAATGCAGAGGTAGAGGCTCTTTCTAAATATGGATCTAGAGGAGAAGAAGTAAGACAAATTCAAACTAAATTAAAAAGATGGGGCTATTATAGTGGAAATGTAGACGGAATATATGGAAGTGGAACTTTGGCAGCAGTAAAAAAGTTTCAACAGAAAAATAATCTAAAAGTAGATGGAATAGCTGGTAAACAAACGCTAGAGGCTATGGGAATTTTTAATTCTTCAAGTAGTAGTAGTTCTTCATCAAATAGTAATGTAAGTTCAAGTAATTTAAATCTTTTAAGTCGTGTTGTATATGGTGAGGCAAGAGGAGAAAGTTATACTGGACAAGTAGCAGTAGCAGCAGTTGTTTTAAATAGAGTAAAACATAGTTCTTTTCCGAATACAATATCTGGTGTGGTATACCAATCTGGTGCTTTTGATTGTGTTTCTGATGGTCAAATAAACTTAGCACCAAATGAAACTGCCAAAAAGGCAGCTCAAGATGCATTAAATGGATGGGATCCAACATATGGAGCTATATATTATTTTAACCCTGCAACAGCAACAAATAAATGGATATGGTCAAGACCTATGACTGTAACAATAGGAAAACATAGATTTTGTAAATAATAAATAAAAGCAATAGTTATATTTCATAATATAATTATTGTTTTTGAATTTTTATGCAGAACTGTGAAATTTTAGATATATAATTTTAAAATTAAATATTTACTAATTAAAGTTTGATACTATTGACTAAAAAAAAGTATATATATAATAAAGAAAAATAGTAGAGAAAATACAAACGAAAAAATAAAAGTAGGACAAGCACAAGTACCAGTACAACTGCAAAAATCTATAATAAATATTAGGGGATGGAATTGTAAAAGTATTTAAGGGGGGAATTCTATGTTATATAAAGAAAGAATACAAAGATTGGTAGAAAGTGGAGATCCTTTTTGGATTGATGCAATAGACCGTTTTATAGAGGCTACATATGAAAGTAAAGAACAAGGAATTAGGGATTTAGAAGAACTAGCTAAAGATAGAAAAAAATTTAATGAATTTACAAAACAAATAATTCAAAGAAAAGATAATTTAAAAAGCGTAAAAGCTGAATTTTTAGAAGATGTAAATAATAATTATATAAAGAATATAAATAGCATATCTGAAAAGGTTGTTGAAAAAGTACAGAAATTAGATGATAATGAAGTAGCATCAATAATAACAGTTTTAGATGGAAATAAATACAATTCAAAGACAATGTTTGATATTTACGATACTACTGTTAAAAAATTAAAAGAAGTGGGATTATATTTAGATTTTGGACAATACTCAAATCAAATAGTAGGCTTGCCATTTAATATACCATTTAAAAAGGGCTACATAAAGCACATTATAATTAGGGAGAGAATCTATAATGGTAAGTATAGTAAAGGAAGTATTTTTTCTGAAATTATTGATTTTACATTAGAGGGAAATAAGGCAGTTATAAATACATATTTAAAATTTTGTATTGATGAAAAAGTCAGAGATAGAGCAACATTAGAAGCTTCAATACCATTTATTATGCAAGAAGAAGAAATTGTAAAAATAAATGAAATTCTAAATAGTATAAAAAATAATTATCAAGAGAAAGATATAAAGAAAGAAACTATAATCCCAGAATATTTAAAATATACAGATATAAATATAAATGATGTTAATTATACCATTAAATCGGATGACGAGATTTTATCAAAACTAAGAGAACTAATAAGATATAGTTATTCAGCTAAGGCTATTTCTAATGCTTATGACTACTTAATTAAATAAAATCTATTATTAATGAGAAATACTAAATAAATCTAAAGATATAAACAAGAACAATATAGGTATTAAATATATTGTTCTTGTTTAGAGTTATTATGCTTTAGCCTTATGAAACGAAGAGAAACAAAAACCACGCACTATGTGCAATGTTGCAACTATAGCATCAACAATAGAAGATAGTTATGGTTTTAAGATATTACAGAAACAATATATGAAAAAATATATATCTACCATAAAAATTTGATAAAAATCAAGCAAAATTTTATTAAATGAAGTTCTTAAAATTGAATATATAGATGTTAGGATTATTACGGCCTTTTTTCAATAATTCAAATAAAAAACTATAAAGCAATATAATTATAAAAAATAAATATATTGCTTTTTTCTTAAGTTGTTGACATTGGTTTTACATGTGGTTATGATCTAGTTATTTAAAATTAAAAAACATATAAATTGCTAGAAGGTTATTTAAAAGTAGTTGTAAATAGCAATATTAAATATTATACTTATGCTAAGTATTGAAAAAAATAATTATGTATTATATAATGGCGAAAACCTTAATTATATAAATCAAATAACTGGTAATAATAAAATTAGGAGGTAAATTATGATAAAAAAAATAGAAAAGGAAGATTTTGAAAGAGAAGTTTTAAAAAATCCAAAGATGGTAGTTGTGGACTTTTTTGCTACTTGGTGTGGACCATGTCAAATGCTTATGCCTGTATTAGAAGAAATTGCAAGTAAAAGAGATGATTTTGATATTATTGAAATAGATGTAGATAAAGCGCAAGAGCTTGCTATGGAGTATGAAATAGAAGCAGTTCCAACAATGATCATATTTAAAAATGGAGCAGCAATAGATAGATTAGGAGGATATTATCCTAAGGAAGAATTAGAAGAAGAATTAAAAAGATATATATAAAAGGAGTAAATGGTTAGGCTATGAAAGGATATATGTTAAACCCAGATAAAGAATATGTAAGTAAGATTATAAATGGAATATATAGAAAAGATGGACATTGCCCTTGTAGATTAAATGTAGATGACACTACTCTTTGTCCTTGTGATGAATTTGTTGAAAAAGGAGTGTGCAAATGTAATTTATTTGTATTAAAACAAGAAGCAAATGAAAGGAAAGAGGAAGAAAAATAATGAGTAAAATATTTGATATAACAGATACAATTAAATATATAGGTGTAGATGATAAAGAATTAGATTTATTTGAAAATCAATATGTACTAAAAAATGGTATGTCATATAATTCATATTTAATAGATGATGAAAAAATAGTTATTATGGATACAGTAGATAAAAGAAAAACAGATAAATGGCTAAATAATTTAAGAGAAGCTTTAAATGGTAGAAGACCAGATTATTTAGTAATATCTCACCTAGAACCAGACCATTCTGGAAGCATAGGAAATCTGCTTAAAAATTATCCAGAGATAAAAATAATTTCTAATGAAAAAGTATTTAATATGTTACCTCAATTTATAGGAGAAAATATAGAAAACAAAAAAGTTATAGTAAAAGAAGGTGATATATTTAATACAGGTAAGCATGAGCTTCAATTTATAATGGCACCTATGGTTCATTGGCCAGAAGTTATGATGACATATGATAAAAATGAAAAAATTTTATTTTCAGCAGATGCTTTTGGAAAATTCGGAACATTAGATGTAAAAGAAGACTGGATAGATGAAGCTAGAAGATATTATATAAATATTGTTGGAAAATATGGAATGCAAGTGCAAACAGTATTAAAAAAAGCTTCAAATTTAAACATAAAAACAATTTGTTCATTACATGGACCTATATTAAAAGATAATTTAGAATATTATATAAATCTTTATGATATTTGGAGTAAATATGAATGTGAAGAAAATGGTACATTAATTGTATGTGGTTCTTTACATGGAAATACTCTAGATGCAGGAAAAAAATTAAAAGAAATGCTAGAAGAAACTGGAGAAAATGTAAAATTAGTAGATATTTCAAGAGAATCAATACCAGATGTTATTCCTTTGGCATTTAAGTACTCTAAAATGATAGTAGCATGTGCTACATATAACATGAGTATATTTCCAGCTATAAATTCATTTTTGAATTTATTAAAAGAAAAGAATTATCAGAATAGAAAAATAGGAATTATAGAAAATGGATCTTGGGCTCCAAATGCAGCAAATTGTATTAAGAATATTTTTTCTCAAATGAAAGATATAGAAATATTAGAACCAATTGTTACTGTTAAAACTAAATTAAACGAAGAATCTTATAATAAATTAAATGAATTAAAAGAAAATTTAATAAGAGTTTAATAGTTTTATTTAAGATTTAATATAATCATAATATAATAGAAAAATCATACTAATTGTAAAATTTTTATACTTAGTATGATTTTTTATAAAAATTAGTGATTAATAAACTATTTACAAAGAAGAATATAAATGATAAAATGCAAATATAAATTTGTAAGGAGGTAAAAAATTATGGCAAAATATGAATGTATAGCATGTGGATATATTTATGATGAAGAAAAAGAAGGAGTAAAATTTGATGATTTACCAGCAGATTGGACTTGTCCTCTTTGTGGAGTAGGAAAAGATATGTTTAAAAAAGTGGAGGAGTAATATGTCAAAGGATTTAATTTTAAAGAAATGTAGAAGCTGCGCAGCAATGGTAAAAGTTTTAAAAGATTGCGTAAGTGATGATTGTGGAATTAGATGCTGTGGAGAACAAATGTCAGTAGTAATACCAAATTCAGTTGATGCGGCAGCAGAAAAACACGTGCCTCAGTATACTATTCAAGGTGAAAAAATCATTGTAAAAGTTAATCATGTAATGGAAGAAGAACATTATATTGAATGGATTTGTATGGTATCAGATAAAAAGGAATGCACAAAATACTTTGAGACAGGTGATATGCCAGAAACGGAATTTCATTATATACCAGGTTCAACATTATATGCTTATTGCAATAAACATGGATTATGGAAAAAAGATGTAGAATAAAAATAAAGTGTCAGATTTATTCTGACATTTTTATAATGAAAAATATATTTTAATTATAAGCTTTTATTGCCTTGGCTATAAATTATAAAAAAGAGAGGAATATAATATGAAGAAGAAAACGAAGATATTATTAGGAATATTAATTTTATTAATTGTTATATTAGTAATAGTAGGAGGTATATTATTACTAAATAAAAATGAAGCAAATAATAGCTTTAATGTTAGTTCTGCTGATGATATGGGAGATTTAATTACAGAATTGTATAGTGGATTAGAAGGTAGATTACCAACATCACTTAATTCAATGGAAATAGATATAAAAAATATAGAATTAGTAAAAACATATACAGGTTTAGATAATGTAGATGGTATAGAACATATAGTTGTATCAGAACCAATAATTAGTTCACAAGCTTATTCTCTAATACTTGTAAAATCAGATAGTAAAGAAAAGGCAGATGAAATAGCTAAAAATATGAATGAGAAAGTAGATACAAACAAATGGATTAGTGTTTCAGCAGAAAAAGTTTATTCTACTAGTAATGGAGATTTAACAATATTAGTTATGTCTAGTGAAGAGTGGGCAAAGCCAGTTTATGATAGATTTAAAGAATTAGCTGGTACTACAGGAAACGAATATGAAAGAAATGGTGTTTAGAAATATTAAAAGCTTAAGTACTCAAATAGCGTTTACTTAAGCTTATATTATTTTATAAAAAATTAATAATATGTCTTTAGATAAATTAAGATATTGACAAAACGATAAATAAAGTGTAAAATAGAAATATAGACGTTGATTG
>CALXPX010000009.1 GCA_944390305.1 uncultured Clostridia bacterium | reverse complement strand
TGTAATTACAAACAAACAAAAAATTAAATTAAGGGAGGAAAAAATGGAAGTCTTAAAAATTTCATCAAAATCAAATCCAAACTCAGTAGCAGGAGCAATAGCTGGGATGGTAAAGGAAACAAGAAAGGCAGAAATGCAAGCAATTGGAGCAGGAGCACTAAATCAAGCTGTAAAGGCAGTAGCTATAGCCAGAGGTTTTGTAGCTCCAACTGGAGTTGACCTAGTATGTATACCAGCATTTGCAGAGGTAGAAGTTGAGGGTGAAGACAGAACTGGAATAAGACTTATTGTAGAGTCAAGATAAGAAAAATAAGGATATGAAATATAGGGGCATGTAACAAAATTACATGCCTATTTTTATCTAAAACTATTGAAAAAAATAGTTTTTTAATATATTATATGTAAGAAAATAAGGAGCAAGCTTATGAAAAATAACAATGTATTTAAGTATATTTTTATAATATTTATTATTTGTTTAATAATTGGAACAATTTATGTTTTATATACTCAAAACGTTAAAGAAGCAGAAGAAAATGATGAAAATAATACTGTTCAAGATGAACCAGTTAAAATTTTAGATAATTTAACAATGGGAATTTCTAATTATGATACTATGAATCCAATTCTTACTAATAATAAAGAGATAATAAATATAGATAAATTAATATTTGAACCTCTTATAAATCTTACATCTGACTATAAAGTGGAAATGTGCTTAGCTAAATCTTTAAATAAAATAAGTGATGTGAAATATGAAATAAAATTAGAAACTGGAGTAAAATGGCAAGATGGAAGTGACTTTATAGCGAAAGATGTTGAATTTACTATTAATAAATTAAAAGAAAGAAACACAGTTTATTCAGCAAATGTCCAAGATATTCAAAGTATAGAGACCCCAGATACAGAAACTGTTATAATAAACCTTTCTAAATATGTACCAAACTTTGAATATAATCTTACTTTTCCAATACTTCCTAGTATGTATTACCTAAATGAGGATTTTGTAAATACTAATAAAATTCCAATAGGAACAGGAATGTATAAAATAGCAAGTATAGATGATAATACAATTCTACTTACAAGAAATGATAAATGGAGATTTATAAAAGACAAAACTCCTAAAGCTAAATCTATTACCATAAAAAAATTCGGAACAATGGGAGAGATTTATAATAGTTTTAAACTAGATAATATAGATATAATTAATACAGCAAGCACGAATTATTCTGAATATATAGGAACCATGGGATATAATAAAAAAGAATATAAAGGAAGAAATTATGATTATTTAAGTCTAAATTGTAGTGATATTGTTCTTCAAGACAAAGCAGTAAGACAAGCCATAAATTATGCAATAGATAAAAATACATTAGTATCATCTGTTTTTTCAAACAATTACTATATAGCTAATTCTCCTTTAGATTATGGTAGCTATTTATATTCTTCAGAAAATGAAATTAGTTATAATCAAGAACAAGCAAAAACTATTTTAGAACAAGCTGGTTGGGTATATAAAAATAATAAGTGGCAGAAAAATATAGATGGGTATGTTAGAAGACTTACTTTGTCTTTAGTTGTAAGCGAAGATAATCAAGATAGAATAAATGTAGCTAATGAAATAAAAAGTCAGCTTAGACAAATAGGTATAAATGTAAATGTATCAAAAGTAAATAATGAAAAATATTATGAATATTTAAATAATAAAGATTATCAAATGATATTAACAGGAGTTACGAATTCAATAAATCCAGATTTAAATTATTTTTATGGAGATGGGAATATTGCAAATTATAATAATGATAATGTAAAATCAAAATTAAATTCACTAGAAAATTATAGTGAAATTCAAAAGATAGTAAATGATGAAGTACCTTATATAGGACTTTATAGAAATAAAAATACACTATTATTAAATGCTAATGTGGGTGGAAATTTTGCCCCAAATAATTACAATGTATTTTTAAATTTCAATGAATGGTTTAGACAACAATAATTAGAATAAAATGAAAATACATTTATGTAAATTAACAAACAATTTAAATTACAATATAAAAAATAAATACGAAAAAATGTTCGCAGAAAGTATTGACAAATATTTTTTTTAGTATATAATAAATGTCGTACAAACAAATGTTTAATTAGGAGGAAATTATGAGTACAGAAAAAGCAAATTCAGAAAGACAAAAAGCATTAGAAGCAGCGCTAGGACAAATAGAAAAACAATTTGGAAAAGGTTCAGTTATGAAACTTGGCGAATTTAAAGCCATGAATGTTGAAGCTATACCAACAGGAGCTTTAAGCTTAGATATAGCTCTAGGAATAGGTGGTATACCCAAAGGAAGAATTATAGAAGTATATGGTCCAGAATCATCTGGAAAAACAACATTAGCACTTCATATGATTGCTGAAGCACAGAAAAAAGGAGGAGAAGCAGCTTTTATAGATGCAGAGCATGCTTTAGATCCTGTATATGCTAAGCATTTAGGTGTTGACATAGATAATTTAATTGTTTCTCAACCAGATACTGGTGAACAAGCATTGGAAATAGCAGAGGCTTTAGTTAGAAGTGGAGCTATTGATATTATTGTAGTTGATTCTGTTGCAGCATTAGTTCCAAAGGCAGAAATAGATGGAGATATGGGAGATGCACATGTTGGACTTCAAGCAAGACTTATGTCACAAGCATTAAGAAAATTAGCAGGAGTAATAAATAAGTCTAATAGTGTAATTGTATTTATTAACCAATTAAGAGAAAAAGTTGGAATTATGTTTGGAAATCCTGAAACAACTCCAGGAGGAAGGGCACTTAAGTTTTATGCCTCAGTAAGAATGGATATTAGAAAAATTGAAAATATAAAGCAAGATGGAGATGTTGTTGGTAATAGAGTAAGAGTAAAAGTTGTTAAAAATAAAGTGGCTCCACCTTTTAGAGAAGCCGAATTTGATATTGTATATGGTAAGGGAATCTCTAAATCAGGTAATATATTAGACTTGGGAATCAACTTAGGACTTATAGACAAAAGTGGATCGTGGTTTGGATATAATGGAAATAGAATTGGACAAGGTAGAGAAAATGCTAAAAAATATTTAGAAGATAATCCAGAAATTATGCAAGAAGTAGAAGATAAGATAAGAAAAAACTTTGATGAAGCATTTGAACAAAGTCTTGGGGAAGAAGTATTAGATGAAGAGCAAGATATAGAGCCAAATGATGATGAATTTGATGATGAAGAGTAAGGAAATATAAAATGTATTCTATAGAAGAATTTGATGAAGCTAAAACTAAAGTACTTAAATATATATGCTATAAAAAAAGAACAGAGAGTGAAGTGAAAAATAAATTTATAAAAGTCATTAATGAAGAACTTTTAGAAGATGTTATTGAAGAACTTAAAAATATAGGTTATATAGATGATGAAAAATATATATTAAGAGCTATAAATGAATTTATGAATCTTAAATATATGTCAATAAAAGAAATAAAATATAAGTTAATGACTAAGGGCATAAAAAGCAATATAATAGAAGATTATATAGATAATAATTATGATAAATTATTAGAATATGAAAAAAACTCTGCTAAAAAAATAGCAATAAAAAAATCTAATTTGAAAAAACAAGAAATAAAGATGTATTTAATAAAAAAGGGATATAAAGAAGAAAGTATAAGAGAGGCAATATAAGATGCAAAATGTATTTACACTAGAAATAAATAAATATAAAGTAAAAACGGAAAACTTTGAAGGACCTTTAGACTTATTATGCCATTTGATTGATGTAAATCAGATGGACATTTATGATATATCTTTAAGTGAAATAACAGATCAGTATATAGAATATATTAATCAAATGGAAGAAATGAATTTAGAAGTTACTAGTGAATTTCTAATTATGGCATCTAATCTTTTATATTTAAAATCTAAAAAATTATTACCTAGACAAGAAGTAGAAGAAGAAATGCTATCTGAAGAAGAATTAATTAAGAGGATTATAGAATATAAACAATATAAAGAAATAACTAATAAATTTAGAGAGCTATATAGCTCAAATAATAAAAGGGCATTTAGAATAAAAGAAGATATCGAAATTCCAAAAATAACTGAATTTGATGTAAAATATACAAAAGAGGATATTTCAAATGCATATCAAAAGATATTAAAACAAAATGCAAATAAAATTAATAAAAATGCTAAGAACATTGAAAAGATTGCTATTATAGAAAATTATTCTGTAGGTGAATCTGTAAAGAGAATGTTCAAAGAATTGATAAAAAAGAAATCTTTTGTATTTAACAGGTTATATTCAATAAATAAATGTAAACCTCAAGAAATAGTAACGGCATTTTCAGGATTACTTGAAATGTCAAGAAGAAGTAAGGTAGAAACTGATCAAGAAAAATTATTTGGAGAAATAAAAGTTAATAAAAAGATTAAAAATAAGCATAAATAGTAAATAAATGGAAAAACTATTATAAAAAGGAGGAGCTTTTTGTGATAGTTTTTCTTTATGTAATAGCTATTTTTGCATTAATAACTATTATTTTACTTTTATCTAATATAAAGATAATATTAAAAAATATGTGTATAAGAAATTCAAATGATGCTCTTTTTATAATAAATATATTATTAAAAGAAAATGATGATATAAAAAAATTGAATGTATTAGATTATATTTTATTCGATTTAAAATTACAAATAAGATTTTTAAATAAAATACCTATTTTTTCTTTTAATCTAGATAATTATAAAGCAAAGAAAATCTTATTAAAACAATATTATAAAGAAATAAAGAAAAATAAAGATATAGAGCAAGATAAGAAAAAAATGCAAGAATTTTCAAAAAAATTAATAAGAAAATTTACATTAGAAAAAACAAACTTTAATATGTCTATTGGAACAGAAGATGCAGCTTTTACAGCTATTACTAGTTCTATTATTAATATAGCAATTTCACTTACTCTTCCTTATGTGGCAGATATGAGAAATCTAAAAAATTATCATTATAAAGTAAGTCCAATTTATTTAAATAAAAATGTATTTTTTTTACAATTTAGTTGCATAATAACAATAAAATTAGTACATATTATAAATGTAATATGTAAAAAGGAGGAGAGTAAGAAAAAATGAGTGAGTATCCAATAGAAGGGCTAATGAATACAGCCATGAATAGTATAAAGGAAATGGTGGATGTAAATACAATTGTAGGAGACCCAATACAAACATCTAATAATGTGGTGATAATACCTATATCTAAAGTTAATTTTGGATTTGCAGCAGGAGGAAGTGAATTTAATGGAAAAACTACAGATAATTCAAAAAAAGAAGAGCTTCCTAAAGAAAGATTGCCTTTTGGAGGAGGATCTGGTGCAGGAGTTAGTATTTCTCCAATAGCTTTTATAGTTGTACAAACAAGCGGAGTTAAATTATTACCTGTAGAACATTCTTCATCAATGGATAAATTATTAGACCTAGTTCCAGATTTAGCGGATAAATTAAGTGAAATGTTAGGAAAGACAATGAATGGACTTAAAATTAGTAAGTTAGAAAAAGAAGCTATGAAAAATGGAGGAAATAGTGAGGTAAAAATAACAACAACGCCAAATAGTACAGTAACAGAAGTTAAAAAAGAAAAAAATTATGACATAGAATATGATGAAACAGATATGTAGGATAGAAATATCCTACTTATTTTTATAATTGGAATGGTTGCTAAAATTATATGCTTATGATATAAATATGTAAAAGAAAAAATAAGAAAGGAAGAAAAAATGAACAAAAATGCTTTTTTTAATCTGTCATATGGACTTTATATAATAACTACGAAATATGAAGAACATTTTGCAGGATGTATAGTAAATACTGTAGTTCAAGCAACACCAGAAGAAAAGCCTAAATTAGTAGTTATAGTAAATAAAGAGAATGATACAAATATAACAATGAAAAAAACTAAAAAGGTAAATATATCAGTTTTGTCTAACGAAGCAGATATGATGCTTATTGGAAAATTTGGATTTAGAAGTAGTAGGGAATTTAATAAACTGGATAATACTGAATACATATTAGGTAAAAATAATATACCTATTATTACTCAAAATGTAGTTTCATATTTTGAAGCAAATATAATAAATGAAATTGATTGTAGCACTCATACAATATTTTTATTAGAAGTAGAAGAGGCAGAAAATTTATTAGATAAACCAGTTATGACATATGAATATTATCATAAAGTTGTAAAAGGGAAGACGCCACCTAAAGCCTCATCTTTTTCAATATAAATATAATAAACATTTAGGTAATAAATTTTATTAAATAAATATATATATAAATGACATAAATTACATAGAACTAAAAGGAGACAATAAATTTTATGAAATTAATAGTATCAGACGTAAAAAAGAACTTTGGAGCCAAAGAAGTATTAAAAGGAATTAATTTTGAATTTGAAAAAGGAAGTATTTATGGACTGTTAGGAAGAAATGGTGCTGGTAAAACTACATTTTTTAATGCACTAAATAAAGATATAGATGTAGATGATGGAAAATTTTATATACAAGAAAATAATATAAAAAGAGATTTAACAATAGACGATATAGGATATGTCATATCTGTACCAACAGTTCCCGAATTTTTAACAGGAAGAGAATTCTTGAAATTCTTTATAGATATTAATAAAGAAAAAATAAAAAACTTAAAAAGTATAGATGAATATTTTGATTTTATGAAAATTGATGTTGAAGATAGAGATAAATTATTAAAAGACTATTCTCATGGCATGAAGAATAAAATGCAAATGCTTATAAATATTATTGCCAATCCTAACGTTTTACTGCTAGATGAACCTCTTACATCTTTAGATGTAGTTGTTGCAGAAGAAATGAAGGAAATGCTACGAGAAATAAAACAAGATCATATTATTATTTTTTCTACACATATTATGGATTTAGCAGTTAGTCTTTGCGATGAGATTGTAATATTAAGTCATGGTGTGCTAGAAAAAGTAGATAAAAATAATTTAGATGATAAAGAAGTAAAAACTAAAATTATAGAAGCTTTAAAAGAGGAGGAATACCATGATTAAGACATTTATTCTATCTTTTAAGCTGAAAATAGCATATTTAGTAAACAGCATTATATTTTCAATAAAACAGCTTCCGATTATAGGAAAAATGCTTCCGGATAAAACACTTTATTCTAGTAAAGGAATAAAAATCCTTGCAACTATTATAGCATCTTTGCTTGAAATAATAGGTACTTTTATAGGAAAGCTATTTTATATTTTATTTATGATTTTTTCAGTATTAAGTATATATAAAACTCCTTTAGAAGATACATTTTTACATATATTTGTTTTTTTGACAATTATAGGAGCTATGCTAAATACATATATGTTTAATCCAAGCAAGGACAAATATTATGCAATGTTTGTTATGAGAATGGATGCAAAAAAATATACTTTATCTAATTATTTTTATAGTATATTAAAAGTTATTATTGGTTTTATGCCTTTTACTATTATATTTGGATTTATATCTAATGTGAATTTAATATATCTTGTAATATTACCTTTTTTTATTGCAAGTATAAAAATGATATTTAATTTATATTTTTTGAACCTGTATAATAAAAAGAAAGTTATCGTGAATGAAAATAAACCAGTAAAACATATATGGATTTTTACTGCTATTTTATTAGTAATAGCATATGGACTTCCATATATAGGAATTGTTATTAATCAGTTAAGTTTTATAATAATTAGTATATTAGCCATTGTAATTGCTATATTTTCTATAAAATACTTATTTAAATACGAAAAATATAGAGAACTTTATAAAAAAATATTAAATCCTGCAGAATTAAACTATTCAAATAATGCAAATGATATAGTTAAGCAAAATGTACAAAAGCAGATCAAGTATGGTGAAGATATTAAAAGCAATAAAAAAGGATATGCATATTTTAATGATTTATTTGTAAAAAGACATAGAAGTATTTTAATGTCTTCTGCAAAAAAAATAGCGGCAGTTTCATTTTTTATTATTATAGCTGCCATATCTATTTCGATGGTAAGGGAAGATATAAAAAAAATCTTAAATGAAATTACCTTAAATTTCTTGCCATATTTTGTATTTATTATGTACATAATAAATAGAGGACAAGTTGTAACTCAAGCAATGTTTATGAATTGCGATCATAGTATGCTTACATATTCTTTTTATAGAAAGCCAAAAGCAATTTTAGGTTTATTCAAAGAGCGATTAAAAAGTGTTATTTTAATTAATTTATTTCCAGCAATTGTGATAGGAGTAGGTTTAGCACTTATATTATATGTAACAGGAGGTACAGACAATATATATAATTATTATGTATTAATTGTATCAATTGCTTCTATGAGTATATTCTTTTCAGTACATTATTTAGTTATGTATTATTGTATGCAACCTTATAATTATAATAGTGAAATAAAAGATAGTAGATATAAAATTGTAAGTGCAATTACATATATAGTTTGCTATTTTACATTACAATTAAAGTTGCCAACTTTTTATTTTGGGGTATTTACAGTATGTTTTAGCATTATATATTGTTTAGCTTCATTATTAATAGCATATAGAATTGCACCAAAAACTTTTAAAATTAAGGTATAAAAAGTAAATAATAAGTTTTAAAAATAAAAAAATATAAATTATGAAAGGAGAATAATAATGGAAAAATTAGAAGGAAAAGTAGCAGTAGTTACTGGAGGAGCTATGGGAAACGGACTAGGAATAGTTAAAGTATTTTTAAGGTATGGAGCAAAAGTTGCTATTCTTGATTATTCAGAAAAATTAACAGAAACTGTAGAAAATTTTAAAAATGAAGGAAAAGAAGTATTAGGATATAAGGTAGATATTAGAGACTTTAAGGGAGTAAAAGATGCGATTGATGATGTATATAGTAAATATGGAAAAATAGATATATTAATAAATAATGCTGGTGTTTGTAAACTAGAACAATTCATGAATATGGATGATACTTTAAGGGATTTCCATTTTGATATAAATATAAAGGGAACTTGGAATGTAACAAAAGCATGTCTACCATATATGAAAGAGCTAAAGGAAGGATCGATAGTGAATCTATCAAGTGTAACAGGTCCAATGGTTGCAGATAGTGGAGAAGTAGCATATGCAACAACAAAAGCTGCACTAATTGGATTTACCAAATCATTAGCCGCAGAATTAGTCCAAGATGGAATAAGAGTAAATGCTATTATGCCAGGATATATAATGACTCCAATGGTAGAGGGTATGGCAAATGAAACAGATAAAAATAACCCAAAAGCTGTAGTAGATGGAATTGCGAAGGGAATACCAATGCAAAGATTAGGAACAATAGAAGAATTAGGAGAATTAGCAGCATTTTTAGCAAGTAATGAGAGTTCATATATAACAGCTCAAGGAATAGTAATAGATGGAGGTTCAACTCTTCCAGAAACAATGACAATGGGAGTATAGCTAAAAGGTATACTTCCTTTTAGCTAGAGGAGGAAAAATGATAAGATTTGGAGTTGCAGCTAATCCAGATGACTTTTATGATAAAGGTTATAAAAATTCAGAAGATATGCCTAAATATTTATATGAATTTGGGTTAGACTGTTATGAATATCAATGTTCAAGAGGAGTTAGGATAAAAGAAGAAAAAGCATGCAAATTAGGTATAGAAGCAAAAAAATATAATATATTTATAAGTATTCATGCACCATATTATATTAGCTTATCTTCACAAGATACAGAAAAGCAAGAAAAAAGTATTAATTACATATTAGATACAATGCAAGCTGCCAAATGGATGGGAGCAAAGGAAATTGTAGTTCATGCAGGATCATTACTTGATCTAGAAAGAACTTATGCTGTAGAATGTAATTGCAAAATGCTAAAAAGAGTTATAAATGAGGCTAGAAGAAGAAATTTAGATGATATTAGAATATGTCCAGAAACTATGGGAAAAATAAATCAATTAGGCAGTAGTGAAGAAATTATAAAAATGTGCATGGTAGATGATAATTTTATTCCGACAATTGATTTTGGACATCTTTATTGCAGAAGTTTAGGAAAATTAAATACAAAAGAAGAATGGATTAGAGAATTAAGCTTATATATTGATAAATTAGGCTTTGAGAGAATGAAGCATTTTCATAGTCATTTTAGTAAAATGCTTTTTACAAATATGGGAGAAAAATGTCATATAACATTTGATAAAGCAAAAGATATAAATAATTCAGGGCCAGATGAAATTCCTGTAATAGAAGCTATTTTAGAGCTTGGCTTAGAACCAAATATTTTTTGTGAGTCAGCAGGTACACAAAGTTTTGATAGTAAATACTTAAAAGATGAACTTTTAAGATTGAAAAATATATTATAAATTAACATAATGGAGGAATATGTGGCAATTAATTTTAAATGCTTAGATAAGAATAATAAAGAAGAATATAATAAAATAAAGAAGATATACTTTGAAGCTTTCCCAAAAGAAGAAAGAATACCTCTTTATTTTTTAAAATTAAAGTCAAAGAAGGAAAATATAGATTTTTTGAATATTTATGATGAAGAAACATGGATAGGTTTTATATATATAGTTTCATATAAAGATATATCTTTTATATCATTTTTAGCAATTGATAAGTCATTTAGAGGAAAAGGATATGGAAGTAAAGTATTAAAAAATATTATAGAAAAATATAAAAATAATAGGATTATTTTAAATATAGAAGAAATTGATGTAAATGCTGATAATTATATGCAAAGACTTAAGAGAAAGAAATTTTATGAGAAAAATGGTTTTAAAGATAATAACTTAAAAATAAAAGAAGTTAAAATTATGTATGAAATGATGCATTATAAAGATAAAGTTTCAAGAAATGAATATGACAAAATTATGGAATATTTCTTAGCAAAATTTATATATTATTTTATAAAAGAAAATTAGATGAAGTGTTTAAGAATATTATAAAATATTACTACTTAATATTTTATAATATTCTTTATTTTTACTTTTCTATATGGTACAATATGTTTTAAAGTAAATATCTTAGATATAAAGGAGCAGTATTATTATGTCTAAAATTCTTATTATAGAAGATGATATAAAATTAAGAAAAGAATTAAAAATATTTCTTGAAAAAAATGGGTATGAGGTAATTTACATAGAAGAATTTTGTGATCCAGTAAAAGAATCTCTAGAAGTTAATGCTGATTTGATATTATTAGATATTAACTTGCCAAATATAGATGGGGAATATATCTTAAGAGAAATAAGAAAATTATCTAATGTACCTATAATAATGATTACAAGTAAAGATAATGAACTTGATGAACTTATGAGTCTTAATTATGGAGCAGATCAGTATGTTACAAAACCTTTTAATCTTCAAATTCTTTTAGCTAAAATAGCGGGACTTTTAAAAAGAAGTAAAATTACAGATACTAATCAAAATAAAATAGATTGTAAAGACTTTATATTAAATATGTCAAAAAGTTTAATTGAAAAAGATGATAAACAGATTGAACTGACTAAAAATGAATTGAAAATATTATATTTTCTAGTTTCAAAAAGAGGGCAAATAGTTTCAAGAGAAGATATTATAAACTATTTATGGGATAGTGAGAGCTTCATAGATGACAATACACTTACTGTAAATATGAAAAGATTAAGAACTAAACTTCAAGAAATTAAT
Source organism: uncultured Clostridia bacterium (assembly GCA_944390305.1). Classification (GTDB taxonomy): domain Bacteria; phylum Bacillota; class Clostridia; order TANB77; family CAG-508; genus CAG-793. The sequence continues at coordinate 8,016 of CALXPX010000009.1, read as the reverse complement.
ATGGAAGACATAATAGAAACTAGGAGAGGACAGGGTTATATATTGAAATGAAATTAATAGAGTTTGTAAAAGGAAAGATGTTATATTTATTTTTATTAGTAATAATTACAGCTACTATTATAATATTTTTACTACCATATAATGTAGATTTAGTTATAATGATATATATAGCTTTATTACCTATAATTATATATATTTTATGTTGCATAGCAGAATATATAAAGAAAAAATCGTATTATGATCTATTAGAAAATAATTTAAATAAATTAGAAGAAAAGTATTTATTATGTGAAATAATTCCAGATGCAAATTTTATTGAAGGTAGGATACTAAAGGAAACTCTACAACAGACTAATAAATCGATGATAGAAAATGTTAATAAATATAAATTTGCAGTAGAAGATTATAAAGATTATATTGAAATGTGGATTCATGAAATAAAAATACCTTTAGCCACAAGTAAACTTATTATTGAAAATAATAAAAATGAAGTAACAAAAAGTATAGATGAAGAAATAAGCAAAATAGAAGATTATATAGAACAAGTATTATTTTATGCAAGAAGCAATGCTGTAGAAAAAGACTACATAATAAGTAAATCTTCACTAAAAGAGATAGTTAATAGTGCTGTTATAAGAAATAAAGAATCAGTGATATATAATAATATAAAACTAATTCTTCATGATTTAGATAAAGAAGTTTATACTGATAGCAAGTGGTGTATATTTATACTAAATCAAATAATTCAAAATAGTATAAAATATTCTGATAAAGATAATAAGAAAATTGAAATTTCTGCTACAGAAAGTAAAAATAATATATCTCTTACAATAAAAGATAATGGAATTGGAATAAGCAAAAAAGACCTTTCAAGAGTATTTGAGAAAGGCTTTACAGGAACAAATGGAAGATTAATAGGTAGAAAATCAACTGGGATAGGATTATATTTATGTAAAAAATTATGTGATAAATTAGATCTAGGTATACAAATTGATTCAAAAGAAAATGAAGGAACAATAGTGATGCTAACATTTCCAATAAATAGTTTTAATAAATTAGTTTAAGGTGTAAATATGAAAATAATTGAATATGATTCAAAATATGATGAAAATATAAAAGAATTATTAGTAGAATTAGAAAATTATATAATTAGTATAGATAAAGATGAATTAGACAAACTTTCTGAAAATTATAAAGAAGAATATTTTAAATCTCTACTAAAAAATATTAAAAGAAAAAATGGAAAGATATATTTAGCAATAAAAGAAGAAAGGGCAGTAGGAGTTATTGCTGGTGTAGTAGCTAAATATTCAAAAGAAGATAGTTTAGATTATAAATGCCCTAAAAAAGGAATAATAGAAGAATTAGTTGTAAACAAAAATTATCAGAAATATGGTATAGGACAACAATTATTAAAAACTATGGAAGAATATTTAAAAAACATAAATTGTGAATATGTGTGTCTAGATGTATTAGCATATAATGAAAATGCAATAAAGTTTTATGAAAAAAATAATTATCATACAAGAATGATGCATAAAATAAAAAAGATATAACTAAAAAATAAATAGGTTAAATAAATTAACCTATTTATTTATTATTTAGTTATTATGACTTACCATTCTAATATTTCATTTTTTAAAGTTTTGACAATTTCATTTTGTGGAACTTTTTTTATAATTTTTCCTTTTTTAAATAGAATTCCTTCTTTAATACCACCGGCAATACCAATATCTGCATAAGAAGCTTCTCCAGGACCATTAACAGCACAACCCATAACAGCAACAGTGATATTACTTTCAATATTTTGCAAGAAGTCTTCTATTTCTTTAGCAATAGGTATTAAATCTATTTGAGTTCTGCCACACGTAGGGCAAGCTACTAATTTAGGAGATTTATTATATAATTTACAATCTTTTAAAATTTCTTTAGCAACTTTAATTTCTTCTATCGGATTATCACTAAGAGATACTCTTATAGTATCGCCAATTCCTTGTATTAAAAGTACGCCTAATCCAATACTTGATGCAACAGTACCACTAAAAGATGTTCCCGCTTCAGTTATTCCAAGATGAAGAGGATAAGGAAATACTTTGGAAGCTTTTTCATATGCTTCAATACATAAATCTAAATCAGAAGCTTTTAAAGAAATAGCTATATCATAAAAATCCAAATCTTCTAATATCTTAATATGTCTTTTTGCACTTTCTATCATAGCTTCAGCAGTTGGTTTGTCCTTGTACTTATGTAAGAGATCTTTTTCAAGAGAGCCTGCATTTACTCCGATTCTAATAGGAATATTTTTTTCCTTGCAAGCATCAACAACTTTTTTCACTTTGTCTTTGCTTCCTATATTTCCTGGATTGATACGAACCTTATCTACTCCTTTTCTAATAGCTTCTAGTGCTATTCTATAATCAAAATGAATGTCTGCAACGATTGGAATATGAATTTGTTTTTTAATATCACTAATAGATTTTGCATCTTCTATGTCTAAACATGCAACACGAATAATTTCACATCCAGCATTTTCTAAGTTCAAAATTTGTTCTACTGTACTTTTTACATCCTTTGTTTTCGTATTACACATAGATTGTATAACAACTTTATTTTGACCTCCAATTTGAACTTTACCAACATGGATAGGTCTTGTTTCATTTCTTTTCATATAAATACCTCACTTTAATTTATTTTATTCTAATATATTTATACTGTCAAGCTAACATAATAGTTTACTTTAAATGTTTTCTTACAAAAATGTCATTTTATTTTAATATAAATCGATGGAAAAAAATTATAAAACAATCTAAAATATATTTAAATAGAAAGAAAGGAGAATTATATGAAAGACGTTTTAGAGGTGAAAAGCGTAGAAAAGTATTATGGAAATAAGTCTAATCTAACTAAAGCTATAGATAATATTAGCTTTAAAGTAGAAGAAGGAGAGTTTGTAGGAATAATGGGAGCTTCGGGCTCAGGAAAAACTACTCTTTTAAATTGCATTTCTACGATTGATAGAGTTACATCAGGAAATATTATTATTAATGGTAAGGATATTACTAAATTAAAAGGAAATAGTTTAAATAAATTTAGAAGAGAGGAACTTGGCTTTATTTTTCAGGATTTTAATTTATTAGATACTTTAACCGCATATGAAAATATAGCTTTAGCTTTAACTATACAAAAAATAAATCATAAAGAAATAGATACAAGAGTAAATGATATATCTGAAAAATTAGGAATTAAAGATATTTTAAATAAATACCCATATCAAGTATCTGGCGGTCAAAAGCAAAGAATTGCATCTGCAAGGGCAATTGTTACTAATCCAAAACTAGTTTTAGCAGATGAACCTACAGGAGCATTGGATAGTAAATCAGCAAGACAATTATTAGAAAGTTTTGAATATCTAAATAAAAAACTAACAACTACGATTTTGATGGTAACTCATGATGCGTTTACTGCAAGCTACACTGATAGGATTATATTTATTAAAGATGGAAAGATATTTAATGAATTAGTAAAAGGTAATGATACAAGAAAACAATTTTTTGAAAAAATAATAGAAGTGCAAACACTTCTAGGAGGTGATTTAAGCGGTGTTATTTAAATTATCTATAAGAAATATGAAAAAGAGTTTTAAAGATTATGCAATATATTTTCTAACATTAGTATTAGGTGTTGCAATCTTTTATATGTTTAACTCTTTAGATAGCCAGCAAGCAATGCTAAAAGTATCAGAATCGACAAGAAAACTTATAGGACTTATGATTGATATATTAGGAGTTGTATCTATATTTATAGCAATTGTTCTCGGATTTTTAATTGTATATGCGAATAATTTTTTAGTTAATAGAAGAAAAAAAGAATTTGGTATTTATATGACTTTAGGAATGGGAAGAAGACAAATATCTAAAATAATTCTATTAGAAACATTACTTATAGGAATATTATCTTTGGCTGTTGGTATTTTTATAGGAATATTTGGATCACAATTAATGTCCATATTAGTTGCTAAACTATTTGAAGCGGATATGAGTGAATTTACATTTATTTTCTCGCTACCGGCTTGTATTAAAACTTGTATATATTTTGCAGTAATGTTTTTAGCAGTTATGATATTTAACACAATTACAATTTCAAAATACAAATTAATTAATTTATTAACAGCTGTAAGAAAAAATGAAATAGTAAAAATAAAAAATCCAATTGTTTCTATTTTAGTTTTTCTTGTTTCTGTAGTAATACTTGGATATGCTTATTGGAAAGTAACAGGAGGCATAAATGAGTTAGATACAATAGATAAAATAATAGGTCCTATTATAATGGGAACAGTTGGAACAATAGGAATATTTTGGTCTTTATCAGGATTTATATTAAGAGTTATACAATCAAGAAAGAAAATTTACTTAAAAGGTACTAATATGTTTGTATTAAGACAACTTAATAATAAAATTAATACGACAGTTATTAGTATGAGCGTAATTTGTATAATGTTATTTATGACAATAAGTATTCTATCAAGTAGTATATCAGTACAAACTTCAATGGATTCTGAGTTAGAAGAAATGACACCAGTAGATTTAAATTTATATAAAACTGCAAACTTACCAGAAAGTTATACAAACCCTAAAACTGGGAAAATAACAAATTACACAGAAAAGCAGATAGAGGATTCTAAAAGACCAATTACTTATACATTAGAGTCAAATGGATATGATATAAATAATTTAAAAGATATTGAAGAAGTTATAATATATACGATACCAGGACTTACATGGGAAAAAAGTTTAGGGAATTATTTTGAAGAAGCTAAATCAAATTTTCCTATGCTTGCATATGATACACCAGAGACTATTTTGAAAGTATCTGACTATAATAAAATTGCTAAATTATATGGTTTGGAGCAATATAATTTAAAAGATAATGAATATATGGTGCTTTGTGATTTTGATACTATGGTAGAATTAAGAAATGAAGCTCTAAAAGAAAATAAGACAATAAATATTGAAGGAAAAGAGTATTATTCAAAATATGATGAATGTAAAAGTGGATTTTTAAACATGTCTACAAGTCACACGAATACAGGAATTATATTATTTCCAGACAGTTTTGAATTTAAAGAAGAATGGAAAGAACAATATTTTCTAGCTGCTAATTATAATGTAGAAACAGAAGAAGAAAAACAAATATTAGATAAATCATTTACTGATGAAGATAATAATGTATTATATGAAAAACTAGAACAAAATGGGATAGTACTTGACGGAATGACAAAGATAGTTATTATAGAGTCAAGTAAAGGGTTAGCTACTATTATAATCTTTATATCAATTTATTTAGGTATTATATTTTTAATTGCAAGTTCAGCAATATTAGCGCTAAAACAATTAACAGAGAGCTCAGATAATAAGCAAAGATATGCAATTTTAAGAAAAATAGGCTGTGATGAAAAGATGATAAATAAAGCATTATTTAGACAAATTGCAATATTCTTTATGATTCCATTAGTTATCGCAATTATACATTCAATATTTGGAATAAAATTTGCTTTAACTGTAATGTCAGTACTTGCAACTCCTGAGGAATTACTACCATCAATTATTGCAACAGCAGCAGTTATAGGTGCGATTTATGGCCTTTATTTCTTAGCAACATATTTAGGCAGTAAAAACATTATAAAAGAGGAAGAATAATAAGCAAAAACTATAGATAATATAAAATATTCCTGATATAATATATTTGATAATAATATTATTTAAACAATAAAGAATCGCACAAATTGACTGTTATGGAAGGGAGTATGAAATATGAACTTAATAGGAAATATTTTGTGGTTTATCTTTGGAGGCTTTTTTAGTGGATTATCTTGGATCTTCTCTGGTGCATTATGGTGCATTACAATTATTGGAATACCTTATGGAAAGCAATGCTTTAAATTTGCATCATTGTCATTTGCACCTTTTGGAAAAGAAATAGAGTATGGCGGAGGAGTTCCGTCAGTCCTAGCAAATGTTATTTGGATAATATTATTTGGAATACCAATGGCATTGGAAAATTTTATTTTTGGATGTTTATGGTGCATAACCATAATCGGAATTCCATTCGGACTACAGTTCTTCAAAATTGCTAAACTATGTTTAGCACCTTTTGGGGCAAGAGTTATATAAGTTCTTACTTAAATCAATTTTGTGCGATTTTTAGGGAGCAGGCTATGGCTTGCTCTCTTAAATTTTATTTAAAAATAGATGGATAAAATAAATATGAAGGAAATATTGACAGAAAATAAATTTTATTATAAAATTCGAACAAAAGTTTTAAAGTAATAACAAGTATACTTGATCAAAAATTAGAAAGGATATAATTATATGGAAAGAAAATTGAAAATAATAATAGAAAAATGCCCGCAAAATCATAAATGCCCCGCTATAAAAGTTTGTCCAGTAGGAGCATTATCACAAAAAGATTTTGAAGCACCTAAAATAGATTATGATAAATGTATAGGTTGCGGTAAATGTTCTAACTTTTGTCCTAAAAAGGCATTAGTATTGTAAATATTTATTGTTTAGCATTCAAAACATGTTTTTTAGTATGGAAAAAGAAGACATAAATGGTAGTAATTATATTGATAATTACTACCATTTGTGATATAAAAGAAATTAAATATAGTAACTGAGAGGTTTTAAGATGAAAACTATATTAGTAGTAGAAGACAATATAGATATAAATAATTTAATTAAAGAAGTTTTAAAAAATGAACAATATAGAGTTATAAGTAGCTATTCAGGGACAGAAGCTTTAATGATATTAGAAAAAGAAAATATAGATTTAATATTACTAGATTTAATGTTACCAGGTTTAAATGGTGAGGAAATTATTAAGAGAGTAAAAAATATCCCTATTATTGTCATAAGTGCAAAAGATTCACTAGAAGATAAAGTAAATGTATTATTAAATGGTGCTAATGATTATATAACAAAACCTTTTGATTCAGCAGAGCTTTTAGCAAGAATAAAAGTACAACTAAGAAAGGAAGAAAATAAAAGAGTTAAAGACCTAACATATAAAGACCTAATATTAAAGCAAGATAGTCATTACTTATATATAGGAAATCAGAAGGTTAGCCTAACAAGAACAGAATATGCAATATTGAAACAATTAATGTTAAATCCTAAAAAGGTTATAACAAAGACAAAATTATTGGAAGAAATAAGTGACGAGACTTTAGATTGTGATGAAAATGCTTTAAAAGTTCATATAAGTAACTTAAGAAAAAAGATTAAGACAATAACTCCTGACCAATATATTGAATCTGTATGGGGAATTGGTTTTAAAATGTATGATTAAAACTTTACTATTTCTTAATCATTTGTTAACTGCTTTCTTAACTAATAGATGATAGAATCAGCATCAAGAAAGGAGTTTGATATGGAAGATATATTGGAAACGAATAATCTTGGAAAAAAATATGGCCGCTTTGAAGTTTTAAAAAATCTCAATATGCATATCCAAAAAGGTAGTATATATGGATTAATTGGAAAAAATGGAGCTGGAAAAACTACTCTTATAAGAGTGCTTTGTGGTTTGCAAAAGCCTACTACAGGGACTTATGCTATTTATGGAACTTTGAACAAAGATAAAAAGATTTCAGAAGAGAGAAAAAGAATAGGAGCAATTATTGAATCTCCATCAATATGTTTAGATATGACTGCAGAAGATAATTTAAAGGAGCAATATAAGGTTGTAGGACTTCCTAATTATGATGGTTTAAATGAACTTTTAAAATTGGTAAGATTAGAAAATACAAATAAGAAAATTGCAAGAAAATTTTCATTGGGCATGAGGCAGAGATTGGGACTAGCAATTGCATTAGTAGGAAATCCGGATTTACTTATTTTAGATGAGCCAATTAATGGCTTGGATCCTGAAGGAATCATTGAAATAAGAGAATTAATATTAAAATTGAACAAAGAAAAAGGAATTACTTTTTTGATTTCTAGCCATTACTTAGACGAA
>CALXPX010000008.1 GCA_944390305.1 uncultured Clostridia bacterium | reverse complement strand
TAATAAAAAATATATCCATAGCGTTTTTCCATGGATATATTTTACCTTTTTTTTCAAGATTTTTCAATAGTTTTGATCTTTAATTAATATATATTAATTATTTTATATAAAGAGCTACTCTAAATCCTAAATCTGAAGATTGCTTAGTTTGCACTGTATCCACTCTTGAATTTGCATATCTTTCTTCTCCATCTACAAAGTATTTTCCTCCTCTTACTGAGAATATATTGGTTGATGAATTTTCTCTTACCCATTCTTCTGCATTTCCTGCTATATCAAATACATTATTTACACTCCATGCATTACTATATCCTGTATTTTCCATACTATTTGCTTCCTGCAATATAGTAATATCATATACATTACGATTGCTTATATAAATCTTTTGTATATTAAATTTTTTATTTCTTGACATTAAAGTATTTATTGATGATTCTTTATTCCAACTACTTCTATTATTTGGCATAACAGAAATAATATCTCCATTTGAATCTATTTCTACAGTTAATCCCCAGTCACTGTCCATAGCAGCTTCGCTATTCGTATATTGAATAAAATTATCTTCTCTTGTGTATTTTATACTTTGAGATTTATTTTCGGTATTACTTGGTATTGTTAATATTATGCTACTATCCACTTCTTCATCTACATTTATTATACTTTTATACAGAAAATCTCTTGTTGTTGGCGTTGATCCTAACTCATTATATATATATTTATTTTCATTTTTAGGTGTTATTTTTATACTGCTTGCATCTTTGCTTGAATTTTCATAATTAAAGTTATTTAATATTCTTGCATAATAATTTACATAATTATCTCCGCCTCCTATACTCAGTCCATTTAGTTTATTAAGCCAAGAAGAATTAGCATTTATATTCGTTTCATAATATGGAATCATTATTTCAAGATCATCTTGCAAATCTACTGTAATACTGTTTTGTTTATCTCTTCCTACTCCATTATTAGTAGCATAATTTCCCCAATTTGAGCTGTTTTCTATATCTACTTTGTCTTTTACATTATTTAAAAATGAATCCCACTGCTTTCCATGAATTAGAGTAGATATAGCACCGTAGTCTTTATTTCCTTCATCATATAAACTATTTGCAATATTTATAGCTGAATTATAATCTACATTTGTATATGGCGTCATGCCTGTTTTTATAACAGCATTATTATTTTCTATACCTGTTTCGTATCTTCCAATATAAAAGCCCTCGTATTTTTTTATACTTTCTTCTATATTATTACTCTCACTTGTGGATTCACTATCGTACTTATCACCATATCCAGGAGTATTAATATTAGTATATTCTTCATAACTTACTGGAACCCATACAAATTGATTTCCAATTATATCGTCTGTTCCGACAATTTCTTGTCCTTGATATTTATTTTCATCTGCTTTATTATCTGATATTACTACTCCTCCTTCTTTAGTTCCTCCTACATAGTAGAAACCTTTTGGTATTGGAGTATCTTCTATTATTGTCACATTTTCATCTGCTATTTTTGTATTATATATCTCATTCATATCTCCGTCATATGCTTTAGATATTGCTTCTGTCTCTTTTATTTGAGCTCTTCTTCTTGCTGATGTATAGATTAAAAAACTAGACAATAATATAACAATAAAAAGTATTGTTACTACTACAATCATTGTTACAGAACCTTTTTCATTATATTTCATTTGTTCCTCTCTTTCTGTGATTATTTATCACTTTTCTTTTTTGTAACTTTCTTTTTAGTTGTAGTCTTTTTCTTTGTACTTTTTTTCTTTTTAGTCTTTTTTACTTGCTCTTTATTTTCTTCTGGTTCCCATTTTTCTCCTGGTTTTGGTTTATTCCATGATATATAATTACAAGTTTTTGGGTTATTTTCGCATATATAGTAATTTTTTCCTCTTTTTGTTTTTCTTACTTGTACAATTCCTCCACATACTGGACATGGAACATCTATTTTTTCCACAAAAGGTTTTACATTTTTACATTCTGGATAACCTGGACATGCTAGAAATTTACCATATCTGCCGTATTTTACTACCATCATTCTGCCACATTTATCACAAGGAATATCTGTTACTTCTTCTTCTAACTTAACATGTTCTAATTCTTTATCTACTTTTTCTACTTCTTGTTCAAAAGGTGTGTAAAACTCTCTTATTACTTGCTTCCAAGGTTCCTTTCCTTCAGCTATTTTATCAAATTGGTTTTCAATATCCGCTGTAAATTCCACATTTATAATATCTTTAAAATTTTCTACTAAAAGTTTATTTACAACTTTTCCAAGGTCTGTTGGAACTAATTGTTTTTGTTGTTTTTGAACATATCTTCTATCTATTATTGTAGAAATTATTGTTGCATAAGTACTAGGTCTACCTATACCTTTTTCTTCTAATGCTTTTACTAAACTTGCTTCTGTGTATCTTGGTGGTGGCTCTGTAAAACTTTGTTTAAATTCTATCTTTTCTTCTTTTACTTCTTCACCAACTTTTAAATTTGGCATTTTACTTTCTTCATCTTCATTTGTTTTTACATCTTTATCTTCTACATAAAGAGTCATAAAACCTTTAAATTTTAGAGTTTGTCCATTTGCTTTAAAATTGTAACTATTTACATCTATATTTGCTGATATTGTATCAAATACAGCTGGTGCCATTTGACTTGCAATAAATCTATTATATATTAGTCTATATAATTTATATTGATCTAATGTTAATGAATCTTTTATTTCCTCTGGTTCTAAATCAATATATGTTGGTCTTATACCTTCATGTGCATCTTGCGCATCTGCTTTTGTTTTATAATATCTATTTTCATAATATTTTTCTCCATATTTTTGTGTTATATGCACTTTAGCTGCTTTTCTTGCTTCTTCTGAAATTCTTGTTGAGTCTGTTCTCATATATGTTATTAAACCAACCGTACCTTTTTCTTTAACTTTTACTCCTTCATAAAGACCTTGTGCTACTTGCATTGTTTTTCTAATTGGAAATCCTAATTTTCTTGATGCTTCTTGTTGCATTGTACTTGTTGTAAATGGTGGTGCAGGAGTTCTCTTCTTTTCACCTATTTTTACATCAGTTACAATATATTTTCCACTTTTTATTTTATTTAGTATTTCATCTACTTCTTCTTTTTTATGAAGTTCTATTTTTTTGCCATCTTTTCCATAAAACTTAGCTAGAAATTTTTCTTTGTCTTTAGAAAGTCTTGCATATATATTCCAATACTCTTCTGGAACAAAGGCTATAATTTCATTTTCTCTATCTACTATAAGTTTTACAGCTACTGATTGAACTCTTCCTGCAGATAAGCCTCTTTTTACTTTTTTCCAAAGAATAGGACTTATTTTATATCCAACTATTCTATCTAATACTCTTCTTGCCTGCTGGGCATCTGTTAAGTTTTTATCTATTTTTCTTGGACTTTTCATTGACTCTTTTACAGTTTCTTTAGTAATCTCATTAAATGTTACTCTGCAAACGTCGTCTTCTGGTATGCCTAGAATATATGCCAAGTGCCATGCTATTGCTTCTCCTTCACGGTCAGGGTCAGTTGCTAAGAATACTTTTTTGGCTGCTTTTGCATCTTTCTTTAGGCTATTTATTAATTTTGCTTTTCCCCTTATATTTATATATTGTGGTTCGAAATCATGTTCTACATCTATTCCTAGTTTTGATTTCGGTAAATCTCTTATATGTCCCATTGAAGCAACTACTTTCACATTGCTGCCTAAGAATTTTTTTATTGTATTGGCTTTAGAAGGAGATTCCACTATGATTAATTTATCTGCCATTTTTATTTCCTCTCTTTATCTCACTGTATATTTTATTTTCTACATTTTTTATAGACATTTCATTTGCCCTTTTCCCCATTTCTTTTAATTTTTCTTTATCTTTAGTAAGATTAATAATATTATCATTTAAAACATCAGCTGTCAAATCTTTATCTAATATTACTTTTGCTGCTTTTTTCTTTTCTAGTGCTCTTGCATTATATTCTTGGTGATTTTCTGCTGCATATGGAAATGGAATAAATATTGCTGGCTTTCCTACTTTTTCAATTTCAGTTACAGTCATTGCTCCGCTTCTAGATACTATTAAATCAGCTATATTCATTATTTCTTCCATTTCATATATATATGGAACAACCTTTATTCCTTTTATATTATTTATATCCATATTTTTTTCTTTTAATTTATCTTTTACTATTTCATATTGTTCTTGCCCTGCTGCCCACATTATTTGATAATTTTTATTTTTCTTTTCTTGTATAATTTCTGTCATACTAGTATTAATACTTCTAGCTCCTTGACTTCCTCCAAATACTAATACTAATGGTAAATCTTTATTAAATCCTAATTTTTCTTTCTTTAAGTTTATTTCTTCTTCACTTAAGTTTAATTTATTTACTTTTGTAGGAGTTCCTGTTACGATTATTTCCTTAGCTTTTGGAAGCCTTTTATTAGCTTCTTCAAACCCTACTAATATTTTTTCTGCATTTTTAGCTAATAATTTTGTTGCAACACCCGGCAAAACATTGCTTTCATGTATAATATATGGTATTTTCAACTTTTTTGCAGCTAAACACACTGAAATACATATGTATCCACCTGTACCTACAACTATATCTGGTTTAAATTCTTTTAATATTTTTTTAGATCCATTTATTGACCCTATTGTTTTTATTAGTCTTTTAATATTTTTTATACTTAAGCTTCTAGATATTCCAAAGGATTCTATAGTTTTTAATTCATAACCTGCTCTTGGAACTAGATTAGTTTCTAATCCTCTTTTAGTTCCTATAAATATTATTTCAGAATTTGGTTCTTCAAATTTTATTTTATTTGCTATTGCTATTCCAGGATTTATATGTCCACCTGTTCCTGCAGCTGCAATTACCACTCTCATTTATATTCCTCCTATATCTTCTTAGCACTTCTAGAAATATTTAAAAGAACTCCCATAGCTCCTAATAGTATAACAATCGAACTTCCTCCATAACTTAAAAATGGTAGAGAAATTCCTGTATTAGGTATTGAATTTGTTACAACAGCTATATTTAATATTACTTGTGTTGCTATAAGGGCAGTAATACCTATTGCTATTAAACTTCCAAATGTATCTTTTGCTCTAATTGCAATTACTATTCCCCTTACTATTAATACAGCAAATAATCCTAAAACTACTGTACAGCCTATAAATCCAAGTTCTTCTGCAATAATTGCAAATATAAAATCATTATGTGCTTCTGGTATGTATAAATATTTTTGTTTACTTTCACCAAGGCCCACTCCAAAAAGTCCTCCAGAACCTATCGCATATAATCCTTGTATTGTTTGATATGATGTCCCAACAGGATTTTTCCAAGGATCTAGCCAAGCTTCAATTCTATCTGATCTAAAGCTACCTCCTCCTTCTCCTGCAAGCTTACTTTGTATTAACGGAATCATTGCTAATATTCCTGCTACTCCAGCGCCTAGTGCATATGCAATATATCTTAGTTGGCATCCACTCATAATAATCATTACTGCTGTTACGAGTGCTATTATAATTCCTGCACTTAAGTGATTTTGTACAAAGTATAAAATAGCTATAGGAATCAATACCGCTACTATAGGTTTCAAGAAAGAACCCCAAAAGCCTTGTATTTTATTTTTAGGATCACTATAATATCCTGCAACCCATATAATAAGTCCTATTTTTGTAATTTCTGATGGTTGTATTTGCATTCCTAAGTTAATCCATCTTCTTGCGCCACTTGATTCTACACCTATTTTTGGAATTAAAACTGTAAATAGTATTAATACAGAAATTATATATATAATTTTATAGAATTTTTTATAAATATCATAATTTATTTTAGATAGAAAAAACATTCCTATAAATCCCAATACTGTTGCTATTGCTTGTTTATTAAAGTAGAAATAACTATCATCTCCTGTTTCTGCTAAAGCTGATGGACTACTTGCTGATAAAATCATTACTAAACCTAGAGCTACTAATATTAATATAACAATTAATAATGGTAAGTCTACTCTGTTACTTGCCTTTAATTCAGATATCTTAAAATTATTTTTTACTACTTTTTTCTTGGTAGTCTGCATTTTTCCTCCTACTTTATATAATCATAATTCCTACCATGCTCATAATTAATGTTATTAAACTAAATATGGATACTATTTTGTTTTCATTCCATCCACAAAGTTCAAAATGATGGTGAATTGGTGTCATTTTAAATACTCTTTTTCCTGTTTTTTTGAAATAAGTTACTTGTATTATTACAGAAATTGTTTCTATTACTGGTATTATTGCTATTATTATCAATAGAAGAGGCAATTTTAAATATAAAGATATTCCAGCTATCGCTCCTCCTAAAAGTAGTGATCCTGTATCTCCCATGAATATTTGTGCAGGATGTAAATTAAATAGTAAAAATCCAAGTGCTGCACCTATTATTATACATCCAAAAATAGTTGTCTCTTTTATTTCCCATACAATTGAAATTACAGTTAAACATGTAAGTATTATCGTTGTTACACTTGTTGCTAGGCCATCTATTCCATCTGTTAAATTAACTGCATTTGTTGCTGCAAGTATTACTACTACTGCAAATGGTATATATAGCCAAAGTGGAAGTGTAATATATTTATTTATAAATGGTATATATATATCAGTTCCATTATTAAAATTAAAAACTAACATAAGAACATATGCAATTGCTATTATTAAAAGTCCTAGCATTTTTAATTTTGGGCTTAATCCATCGGTATTGTGAAGTACAACTTTCTTAAAGTCATCTATAAATCCTATTAGTCCAAATCCTATTGTCACAAATATCATTGGCAAAAGTCTTGTTGCGATTTCTGGTTCGTCTTTAGCATAATCAATATATAAAAAAGCACTTAATATTATGGTTGTAATTATTAATATTATTCCTCCCATAGTAGGAGTTCCTTTTTTGCTTAAATGTGATTTTGGTCCTTCTTCTCTTTCCGATTGTCTTACTTTTAATTTTTTTAATATAGGTATTACTATTAATGATACAATTACGCTCATTGCAAAAGATAATAATAATATCTTTATTTGAAAACTCATTGGTATACTTCCTCCTAAGCATTATCTATCTTGTCTGTTTTGTCTGTCATTTTTTCTATTATTTCTTGTATTATTTCTCTTTCATCATAATGATGTTTTTCATGATTTATTTCTTGATAAGTTTCATGTCCTTTACCAGCCAATACAATAATATCATTTTTATTTGCCATTTTTATGGCTTTTTTTATTGCTTCTGTTCTATCTACTATACATTCATATTTTGCATTTGTTTTTCTGATTCCTTCTTCTATTTCTTTTACAATTGCCTCTGGGTTTTCTGTTCTAGGATTGTCTGATGTAATTATTGTATAATTTGCAATTTTTCCTGAGATTGCTCCCATAATTGGTCTTTTTGCATTATCTCTATCTCCACCACAGCCAAATACAGATATTACTCTTCCTCTAGTATATGATTTTACAGCTTGTAATATGCTCTCTAAGCTTTCTGGTGAATGTGCATAGTCTATCATTATAGTAAGTCCTAATTTGTTATCTACAAGTTCACTTCTTCCAGGAACTTTTACTGTTTCTAGAGCTGATTTTATGTTTTCTATGCTACAGCCTAATTTTTCTGCAACTAATATTGCAGCTAAACTATTATATACACTAAATCTACCTGGTATATCTATTTTTATTCTTTCATTTTTTCCATTTATTTTTACTTTAAAATCTGCATATGAATTTGTGATAGTAATATCTTTTGCAAGTAAGTCACACTCATTATCTATTCCATATGTTTTTATTATACAATTTGGTGCTAAATTAGGTACTTTTATTGTATTAATGTCATCTATATTTATAAAGCCATATTCACACATCTTAAATAATTTTACTTTTGAATTAAAATAGTCCTCCATATCTGGATGTTCTTTTTCACTAATATGATCTTCTGAAAAGTTTGTAAAAATTCCAATATTAAAATCACATCCATCTACTCTATGTAATTTTAAACCTTGTGAAGATACTTCCATAACGCATGCCTTGCATCCAGCTTCTACCATTTTTGCGAAATATGACTGTAAGTGTATACTATCTGGTGTTGTTCTATCACTATCTTCTATTTTTTTATCTCCAATATATGTTGCTATAGTTCCTATTAATCCTGTTTTTATACCTTGCTTTTCAAGTATTGCCTTTATCATAAATGTAGTTGTTGTTTTTCCTTTTGTTCCTGTTACTCCTATAAGTTGCATTTTTCTTGATGGATTATCATAAAAATTACATGCACAAATAGCAGTAGCTTCTCTAGTATCTTTTGCTGTAATTAACGCTACATTTTCTGGAATTTTATTTATTATTTCTTTTATCATATCTTCTTGCATTAAGATGGCTGTTGCTCCATTTTCTATAGCTTTATCTACAAATTTGTGTCCATCTATTTCATATCCTTGAACAGCTATAAATAAATCTCCTGGTTTTATTTCTCTTGAATCATTGCTAATTCCTTTTATATCTAAGCTTAAGTTGCCTTTGGCCTTTAGTCCTTCGATTCCTGATAATATATTTTTTAGTTCCATATTATTCTCCTTTTATTGTATATAATATATCCATTTTATATTATATAACTAATTTTATTAAAAAAACAAGATTATATGCCAAATAATCTTGTTTTTATTATCTTTATTTCCAACTATATATTTCTAATTGCTGTTTAAACATTTTATCTCTTGAAGTATACAGTCTTAAATTTTCGCTTTTCTTTATTATTTGATTTACTTTCCACAATCCTATACCATGAAATAATTTATTTTTCTTTGTTGTAAATCCTTTTTCTTTCATTTTATTTATATCTAGAAGATAATTTTTACAAGTGTTTTCTATCACTATTAGATTTCTATTATTATAATTATCTTTTAGAAATTTTATACTGATTATTTTTTCATCACAATCTTTCGCAGCTTCTATAGCATTATCTAAAAGGATTCCTAGTATTCTGCATAATTCAAATGTTTTTATTTTTAATGTATTTAAGTCAATGTATACTTCTAAATTTATTTTTATATCATACTTTTTGGCTACTAAATATTTGTTGTTTATTAAATTATATACTGCTGGATTGTTAATAATTTCTTTATCAAATGATTTTATATTATTTATTTCTTTGCATTCGCAAAGAACATCATTATACATCTTTTCTAACCCATCTAAATCTTTAGTTGCAATATAGCCTCCAAAGCTTTGCATTATATTTCCAAAATCATGTTTAAAAGCACAAATATTATCATAATTATGTTGAAGTCTATCATTGTTGCTTTCTAAATTATTAATTTCATTTTTATCTGTTTCTATTTGCAAAGTTTTTAACATATTAATAGTACTTAATAAATAATACGCAATTAATAAAATTATATCTAATAAATATATTGTATTTGGAATAATATACATAAAATTTATAATCTCTATTTCATTAAATATTATTAATATTGTTGAAATAGTTGCAACTTGTATGATTTGTTTTTTAGATTTTATACTTATACATTCAGGAATATTAATTGAAATATTAAATTTCTTTAAAAATATATAGATTATTATTTTTGCTAAAATTGCAGTTAATGTTATATAAATTATAAAGTGCCAATTATAAAGGGCTGCTTCTAGAGAATTTACTTCATATATTTCTGTTAATACTTTTATACTTATAAGTTCTGTTACTGAAAAGATTATTACATTTATTTCTTCTGCAAATAATATTTTTTCTAATTTGATTTTTAAGATTCTTTTATAGATAATAATTTGAGTCACTACTTCTATTATTTTATGAACTCTAACTGGTAAAATGATTCTAGTTATTGAGAATAAAATTGATTGAAATAAAAAAATCCTTTTAAATTTTTCTCCTTTTGTATTTAAAAGTTGCATAAGAATTTTATTTTGAAGAAACATTGTTATAGTTGTAAAAATTATTATTACCAAATACAATATGATACTATTATTTTGATTTATTATTATACCCATCTTATATACTTCCTTTGTTCCAAAATTTACCATAGATATTATAATAATACATATTAAGATATTTTTCAAGTATTTTTTACAAATTTTAACAATTTCTATATGTTAATATTTCTATATTTTTTATTTATATATTTAATAAAAGCAAGCTATTGCTTGCTTTTATTCTTTCATAATATGACCAAAAAATGTTTCTTTTCCGTCTTTAGTCTCTCTAATATATTTTCTTTCATGAGCTAATTTATGTATATTATTTGTTTTCAGTAATTTTTTATATTCTTCCTCATTGTATTCAGTGTTTAATAGTTCTTTTAAAGTATGAATATTTTGATTACTTTCTTTAACACTATCTATCATATTTCTTATTTCTTCTATATTTTCATATGCTATTTCTATTGCATAATCCATTATAAAATAATCTTCTATCTCATCATTTTCTTTCCAGTATAGATCAAAAAATTCTTTTAAAAATTTAAATAATATATTATTACTATTACAGTACATACAAAATACGCACCATTTTCCATCAGAAATACATTTTTCTTTCTCATTATGTGGAAGTTTTATTGTAAAGAAATTATTTTTTAAACAATTAGATATATCGTCTGTAATTAGACATGTTGCATCTAGCCAAAGACCTCCATATTTGCTTAACAAATTCACTCTTAATACATCTGAAAAATGTGTGATAGACATTTTTTTGTTTTCTAATTTTTCTATAATATGATCTGGAATTGAAACATATTCTTTATAATTTTTTTCGGTAATTACTACAACATTTCTTCCGTTACTATACTTTTTAGCACTTTCTAAACATTTTTTTACTATTTCAGGTGCATTTTCTATTCCTTGCCACCAGCAAATCCAGATTGTATCTTCTAATTTTTTTTCATCGGATTTTACATTTTTATATTTTTCTATTAGATTACTATATCTTTTTGTTAATGATTCTTTTAAATGTTTCTGTTTTTCTATATTTTCATATTCTAATAATAATCTAGTTGAATATTCTACTACTCTATATATAGCATAAATTACATCTGGCTTTTTATCATCATTTATACTTTTAGCTCTTTGTAAAAATTCATTTACATTATAATATAAATCTTGTAATTTTTGCTCTGTTATTTTTGTTGTCATACTATCTTCTTTAAATCTAGTATATATATGTGTAACAAAGCTTGCAATTTTATAGCTTTTAGCATTCATAATTCCAGTATAGTAAAACACAAAATCTTCAAAGAATTTCTTTTCTACAAATCTAATATTATTATCATTTAGAAATTTCTTGTTCCAGCAAACGTCCCACACATTTTCGTATTTCCAATCATGGGCTCTTTTTGAGAAACTTGAATTTTCTTCTATAGGAATCCAGTATTCTTCTAAATCTTTTCCTATCATTTTGAATCCTAAATATACAATATCTGGAGTATCTTTCCCTATTACATTATCTATTTTTTCTAGAGTATCATTTTCTGCCAAATAATCATCTGCATCTAAAAATATGATATATTCTCCTTTTGATGCCTCTATGCCTTTGTTTCTTGATCCTCCTGCCTTTATATTTTCTTGATTTTTTATTACTTTAATGTCATCAATTTCTTTTAAAACATCTAAAGTATTATCAGTAGAGCAATCGTCTATTACTATTATTTCATAGTTTTTAAAAGTTTGCTTTTTTACACTATCAATTGCTTTTTCTATTTCTTTTGCAGAATTATATGTAGGTATAATAATACTATATTTTACTGCTTCCATTTTATTTCTTCGTATAAATTATTTTTTATCTTATTATACGAATCTCCTTTCTTTACTATAATTTTTATATCAATTTTGTCTACATAATTATATTTAAATTGTAGTATTTTGTCAATATGGATTTATACATCTAATTCTTCTAAAAAATCTAATTATTCTCTTTATATTTTCTTATTAAATCATTTTTTATTATTGCGTCAGATAGATAAATTTCATTTTCCATTTTTTCTAATAACTCATGTAATTCATCTGTTTCTTCTATTTCTTCATTGGATAGTCTACTATAATATCTTCCATTTACTAAGTAGCTTTCAGTTGTAACATATCCAAGACCTTTTATAAAAGAATAATCTTTGTCAGAGAAGATTGTTGTTCCTATTGAAAAATTGTCTTTTATCCCTAGTAAATCTAATATTGTTGGTTTTATATCAATCTTTGATACACTTCTTTCAATTGTTTCATTACTTTTTATTCCAGGTATCTTCATTCCAAATGGAATATATACATCTTTAGTGATATTATCAAAAGTCGTAAATTTCAAATTATTTTCATTATATAATTCCGTTATATCTTCTATATTTGCAATCCCTGCTCCATGATCGCCATAAACAACTATTATACTATTTTCTATCAATCCGGTTTCTTCTAAACCTTCTAAAAACTTACCAAATGCATAATCTACAAAATTACATGAAATTAAATAGTTTTTAAAAGTTTCATCTTTATACTTTAAAAAATCGTCTTTAGCTATACTTAACTTTTCTTCTAAATTCGAAACACCAGTTAAATAAAATGGTATATGAGTAGTGACACTTACTAATGTTGTACAAAATTTACTTTCATATGCATCCATTATTTTAACAGCTTCTTTAAAAAATCCTTCATCTGAATAAAATTCTCCGGCTCTTTCTATATTAGGAAAACTATTTATATCATTATATTCATCTATTTGATATCCTGTTTTATATACTTCTTCTCTATTCCAAAATGTACTTGTGTTAGGATGCATAAATGACGTATAATAATTGTTTTCTCTAAGAGTAGTATAAATATCTACCCAAGCATTATTATAGTATTTTTGAAATACATATCCATTTTCTAACGGATACATAGAGTTTTCCATTTCAAATTCTGAATCTGCTGTAGTTCCTAATCCTTGATTGTACATATTATTGCAATAAATATTTTCATTAAAAAATTTATTTAGATTTGGAGTTATTTCTTTTCCATTAACTTTTTTTCCTATTACATATTCATTAAGACTTTCTAATTGCACAATAATAACATTATAGTTTTCTGCAATTCCCGTATAATCTGTTTGCTTAGGTTTTTCTTTTATATTTTCATTATATATATTTTCTAACTTTTCTTCATCTATTTTTTCTTTTATAAGTAAACTAGAAATATAGTCTTTAGCATCTTCATAATGATAATAGTAAATTGATGCATCTTGAACTATTAAAGACTTATTATATCCTTTTGAAATATAAATATCATTTATTTTTCTTTTTACTACTACAATATTTAATATTAAGATGATGATTATAACAATAGCTTTTAAAATTTTATTATTATAATATGTCTTTTCTAATCTCTTATTTGCTATCACACTTAAAAAAGCTATTATTACATTATCTATAAAAAACATAAAAAAACTTTTTATATTAATTATATATCCTAAGCCACTTGCTATTTCTTTGGAATACTTTATATTATCTATTTGATAAAATGATAAGAAATTTGTAGAATATGTATAATAAAGAAAGTCCGCATATATTATAATTGTTATAATTAAATATATAATATTTGAATATATATATCCAAATTTATTTTTATGGTTAATAGTCGGAGACATAATTAATAATGATACTAATAATGTATATATTATTGTATTTGCTTCAATTCTTAGGTTTATAGTACAATTTAATAAAAGAGCTTTATATATAAGCAAAATTGTTCCAAATATAAATATAAAATTGTTTTTTAATATGTTTATTATAATATTTTTTATATTCTTTTTGTTTTTTAAATTTTCTTTAATTTTTTTATTATTTTCTATGTTATCTATATTTACAGCTTTATTTTTTACACCATTTATTACTCCCATTATTCCTCCAATTATTAGAACTTGCTGTATTTTGTAGTATTATTATATCATAATTTCAATTTTTTGTAATCTTTACTTTTTTATAATCATATTACAGTATAATTTATATTTTATCCTTATATAATAAAATGCACTTATGTAGTGCATTTTATTTTTATTTATTCATTTTTTTGAACTTCTAAATATGGTAAAATTTCACTAAATAATTGACCTCCGACAGGTGCTGCTACTCCTCCTCCTTGATGTCCTCCTTCTCCTGTAGGATTATATAATGTTATTAATATAACTACTTGTGGATCCTCTATTGGCGCTGTTCCTATAAAGGATGTTACATATTTATTAGTATTTACGCCATCTTCTGATGTTCCTGTCTTTCCACCTATTGAATATCCTTCTACTTTTGCATTTTTTCCTGTTCCTTCTGAAACCACCGATCCCATCATACTTAATACTTCTTTTGCTGTTTTTTCTGAAATAACTCTTTCTCCTTTTTGGGGTTCTATATTTGTTACTTTTTCATTTCCGTTTTCATCTTTCTCTACATTGCTAATAATTTGTTTTACTACTCTTGGCTTTATGTATATACCACCATTTGCAATAGTTGATAGCATCGTGGCCATTTGTATTGGAGTTATTTCAAATCTTTGGCCAAATGAAATTGTTCCTAACTCTACAGGTCCTACTTTTTCTTCTTTTAAGAAAATAGAACCTGCTTCTCCTGGTAAATCTATTCCAGTTATGTTAAAAAATCCAAATTTATTTAGATATTCATAATATTTGTGCACTCCTATTTTTTGTCCTAATCCTATAAATACAGGATTGCATGAGTTCATTAATGCCTGTCTTAAACTCTCACTTCCATGGGGATTATAATATCTCCAACATTTCATTTTTACACCTGCTACTTCAATATGTCCTATACAGCAAAATTCTCCTTCTTTATCTGGCGATGTTATTCCTTCTTCTAGTGCTGCAGATGTAGTCACTAATTTGAAAGTTGAACCTGGTTCATAAGTATCTGATATTGCTTTATTTCTCCATACTCCCTGCATTTGCTTTGTTTGTTCTTCTTTAGATAAATTTTCATCTACTGCAAATGGTTCATTTAAGTTGTAGTCTGGATAACCAGCCAAAGCTAATATATCTCCATTTTTTGGATTCATTACAATGATATTTCCTCCATCTGTGCATTTATTATCTATGCATGCTTCTTTTAAATGTTTTTCGGCTATTCCTTGAATTGTCGCATCTATTGTTAATATTAAGTCATCTCCATCTTGCGGTTCTGTATATTCCTCAGCTGCACCATCTATTATTCCTCCTGATGCATCTGTTATCCTACTTATAGTTCCTGCTTTTCCCTTTAAGTATTCATCATATTTTGCTTCTATACCATTTAGTCCTTGATTATCTGATCCGCAAAATCCAATAACTTGCGATGCCAAACTATTTAATGGATAATATCTTTTTGTATCTTCATCTATATTTATTCCTTCTTTTATATTATTTTCATTCATCCATGTCCTTAATTCATTTGTTTTTTCCTTATCTACTTTTTTAACAATTGTTTCTATTGAAGAACGTTTTTTTACTTTTTTTAATGTCTTTTCATAATCTAATTCAAAAAGCTCAGATAATTTTCTTGCTACTTTTTCCTTATCTTCTTCTTTTATATTTCCGGGATTAATTGTAATTGTTTCAACAGTACTACTTACAGCAAGAACTGTTTTTCCTGTTGAGTCATATATAGTACCTCTTTTTGCATTTACACTTCTATCTGATGTTTGCTGAGCATATGCTTTTTCTTTTAGTTCATTTCCTTCAATTAATTGAAGATATCCTATTCTTAAAATTAAAGCTCCTATTATAAAAAGGATTAGAAAAATAGAATTTTTCATTCTTTTTTTTGCACTAATTTTTCCTATCATATTTTCCCTCCATCAATATATTTTATTTTATAAGCACAAAAAAAGAACAAGATATTATTTTATACATCTTATTCTTATTTTCCTAACAAATCATTAATTAATGCTTCCCACCAAGTTTCTTCTTCTGATTTTTCTACTTCTTCTGTACCAGATACAACATAATCTTCTTTTGGTAGACTAACATATACTTTTTGGCTATTATCTAATTTTTTCATTCCTAATTTTTCTTTTGCTTGTTGCTCTACATTATTTATATTAGTACCTTTTTCTATATTTAATTGTAATTGAGCATTTTGTTTTTGTATTTCTGCTAGTTCTGTCTTTAAACTCTCTTTTTCACTAAATTTAGTATTTATTAATGAATATCGATAACTAATGGTTAGTAATATTACGAATGCAAGTGCTATTTCTATTATATACTTTGTTTTTTTTCTTGAATATTCTACTGCTTTATTTTTCTTATTATTTACACGTTTTTTTGTCCTTGTTTTTTTTACTTCATTATGATTTTCTTCATAGTCTGGACTAAGTTTTCTTGGACTTGTTTCATATTCGTAATAATTAATCAAAAGTTATCACCTCTTTTCTCTTCTTTCAAAAATTCTTAATTTTGCACTTTTAGCTCTAGAATTATTGATTAGTTCTTCTTTAGTTGCTTCTATTGGTTTTTTATTTATAATTTTTCCATATGATTTCGCTTTACATATGCAATACGGTAAATCTTTAGGGCATGTGCACTTTCCTTCTGCCTCTATATATGCCTCTTTTACTTCTCTATCTTCTAAAGAATGAAATGTTATAATGCAAAGTCTTCCATTCTCTTTTAGGCATTTTATAGAATCTATTACTGTTTTATGTAATGGCTTAAGCTCATCATTTACTTCTATTCTAATTGCTTGAAATGTTTTTTTTGCAGGATGTCCATCTCTACTTATTGGTACAGATTTAGATATGATGTCTGATAATTCTTTTGTAGTTTCTATTGTCTTTTTGTTTCTTTCTAAGCAAATATTTCTTGCAATTCTTTTTGAAAATTTTTCTTCCCCATATTCATAAATAATTTGTGCTAATTTATCTTCTTTGTATTCATTTACCACTTCATATGCAGAGAGTACCTGACTTTTATCCATTCTCATATCTAATCTTTCATTTCCAATATAGCTAAATCCTCTTTTTCTTTCATCTAATTGATATGAAGATACTCCTAAATCTAGCAAAATTCCATCTACTTTTTCTATGCCTAGCTCTTCTAAAATTTCTTTAATATTGTCATGATTCCCGTGTATTAATTTATAATTAGAAAAATCTTTAAGAGCTATTTGGGCTGCATTTAGAGCTTCATCGTCTTTATCTATTCCTATTAGAAAACCTTTTGATGATAACCTCTTTATTATTTCTTTACTATGTCCCGCTCCTCCAATTGTACCATCGACATAAATTCCGTCTGGTTTTATATTTAGACCTTCTATTGTTTCATTTAATAACACTGGTATATGTTTAAATTCCAATTGGCTACTCCTTGCAAATTTTATAATAGCATAAGCAGTTGGCTGGTCAAGCCAACTGTTGCTGCTTATGTTATCCTTTGTATGTTATCTTTTGTATAAAATTGGTATTTTGCTGTTTTTATCTTTGGTATACCTTACTCTTTCGTAAAATATATCTTCATCCTATGTAAAACTCATTGAAAAATTTATCTTTTGTTCATTGTTTTTTTATCTTTTGTAACTTATGTTTTCTTTAGTAAAATTTATATAAACTTTTGCAAGTTATATACTAAGCATTCCAAGGTTAGCCATATTTTCAGCTATTTGGTCAGCAGATAGATTTTCTTCACTATTATATGCATCCCATTTTTCCTTGTCCCAAATTTCAATTCTGGTTCCTACACCTGTAATAACAGCTTCTTTTTCTAGTGAAGCATATTTTCTTAAGTTACCAGCTATCAAGAATCTTCCTTGTTTATCTATTTCACATTCTGTTGCTCCTGATAGGAAAAGTCTAACAAAGTC
This sequence comes from uncultured Clostridia bacterium, assembly GCA_944390305.1. Taxonomy (GTDB): domain Bacteria; phylum Bacillota; class Clostridia; order TANB77; family CAG-508; genus CAG-793. The sequence goes on along the minus strand of CALXPX010000008.1, from coordinate 2,432 downwards.
TCTTGCATTTTTATTGGTAAGTGGTAAAGTTTTTAATTTTTCTTCAAAGTTGTTCCATTCTTTACTTGAAAATCCAAACAAACATCCATCTAATCCTTTAGTTATAATGAATTTATCTCCCATGTCCTCTCTTATTTTTGCTGGCATTATTAGTCTACCTTTAACATCTAGAGAATGTTCAAATTCCCCTATTAACAACTTTTACTCACTTCCTTTCTACCTGTCACCACTTTGTGCCACTTTTCTCCACTTCAATTAGATTGTAATACAACATAAAAAAAAATGCAATAGCTTTTTAAAAAAAATTTTATTTTTTAAAAAAGTTTTGCACTTTTTATACACATTTATTTTCCTATTAACATTTTCTTCTTATCTGCTTTATCAAAAGCTTCATCTCTATTTTTTCTTCTATCTATTACATATGTACTGCCATATATTGTTTTTGCTAAGTGTTTCACAGCTGCTCCCGCTTCTCCTATTTCTAATGTATTTTTGAATCTTTCGCTTGTAACTTCAACAACTCCAACGCTTATAGTAGTTAAAGGAAATTGTTCCATTATTCCTTTTCTATTTTCTACTTCTATATATCCTCTTTCCACATCTTCTTTAGTGAAGAATTTTTCTATACATTTATCAAATTCAGCAATGATGTTTTGGCATATTTTTTCATAATCTTCATCTTCTACAATTGCTACAAAGTCGTCTCCACCAATATGACCGACAAAGTTTTGTTCATTTTCATCATTTCTTAGAACATATTTTGTTATTACCTTTGCTGTAAATTTTATTATTTCATCTCCATTAGAAAATCCATAAGTATCATTATATGCTTTAAAATTATCTAAATCTATATAAATCATTGCATATTTTTCATTATTTGCTAGTCTTTTTTTCATTTCTGCTTGTATTTGAACATTTCCTGGTAAGCCAGTAAGAGGGCTTACCATTCTATTTCTATTTAATAGTTTCATTATGTTCATTATTGAATAGTATAATATCTCATCATTTACCGGTGCATTTAAATAAACTTCTACATCATTTTTTAAAATATTTATAATATGATTTTCGTCCATATTAGATGATATTACTATGATTGGCGTTATAGAATTATCTTCGTTTTCTTTTATTTTATTGAAAACATCATTAATATCTAAACTTATATTGTCTTCATTTATCACAACAAGATCTGGAATATTAATTAATGCATCCTCTAAATCATCTGGTTTGTAATTTCTTATTTTGATACTTTTTTCTTTTTTCATTATCTTCTTTAACGAATTAGTTAAAGTATTCTCATTATCTTCATCTAAAATATATATATTTTTCATATTTCACCTCTTATAATGTAGCATTAAATGATTGTTCTTCTGTAAGTCCACTTAAATTGGTTACTGTTATAGTTATTGTGTGTTCTCCTGGAGTAAGTTCTTGTTTTGCTTCGACTTCTTTTAGATTAATCGGTGTATCACCTGTATCCGTAGTTACTCCATCTACTGTTATTGATATTTTACTAATTCCTTCATCGTCTTTTGCATTAATTACTATATTATTACCTTCTGTTGTAACTGTAAATGTAGGTTTATTTGCACCTTTTATTTTTTCTGTTCTTTCAGTTTTATTTCCTTCTTTATCTACAGCTACTATTGTTAGAGTATTTTCTCCTTTTATAACTTCTATACTTGTTTGAAATTCTGTTTTATTAACTTGTTCAGAAGGTACGTCTACTCTTGTTTCTTGTTCGTTATTCCATTTATATGTTAAATATGCTACTTCAGTATCATCTTTTACAACTATATTTAGCATATTTCCTGTAACTGTTGGTATTTCTATTGTAGGCTTGGTTTTATCATTTCTTTCATTTATATATTGTTTTTGAAAATCTGAAGTATTTCCATAATAGTCTGTTACAGTTATATTTAAAATATTATTTCCATCTGGTATTTCTATTACTGCTTCTAATTGTACAGTTCCATTTCCTTGTATTACAGTTTCTGCCCCTTGTCCCCATTTATATGAAATTTGTTTTATTGGTTTTTCTCCAGTAACTTTTATTGTTGCTTCTATTCCAATATTTTCTGTGTCTACACTTATATTATCTTTAAGCTTTGGAGTAGAATTAATAATTCCATAAACAGAACTTCCTATTAAAATAATTCCAAATAGTATTAAAAGCAAAGAAAAAACTCTAAGAATAGAATTAATATTTGCTTTATTGTTATATTGATTAGGGCTTTTTGCCTTATTTATATTGTTCTGATTATTTTTATCATTCATACTAGATTGCATTGATAAAATTTGATTCATTATATACACCTCTTGTGTTTATTTTTCTATTATTATTATATCTATTTTGCATTATAGCATACGTTAATTTTAAAGTAAACGTTTTTTAGAATTTTTTTACAAATGAAAAATCTATTTTATTGTTTATA